>NZ_KB290500.1:36669-78450 GCF_000282835.1 Pandoraea sp. B-6
CCACGGTGATGACATCGCTCTTCACATACGCCACGGAGAAGATCGATGCGGTCGCGATCACGGCGGCAATGCCGAAGAGGGTACGCATGACCTTGTTGGGTGAGCCGCCCGCGGCCTTCCACTTGTCGCCGACCCAGCCGCCGAACAGCTCGCCGATAAAGCCGCAGAAGAAGATGATGAAGCTGGCGCCGCCCATTTGCTTGATATCGAACCCGTGAACCTTGTGGAGGTAGTTCGGCATCCAGGTCAGCAGCCCGTAGAAGACCGTGTTGAAGCACATCCAGCCCAGCGCCATGCACCACACGGAACGGTATTTGAAGAAATCGAGCGAACGACCGGAGAGGTTGGCCGGTTCGGCGCGGTGCTCGTTTGCTTGCGCTTCCTCGATGTAGGTCGCCTCTTCGTCGTTCACGCCCGGGTGTTCGCGCGGGGTGTTGCGAATGTAGCGCCAGGCGACGTAGCCGGCGAGCACGGTGCCAACGCCCGCGACGACGAAGGCCAGACGCCATGAGCCAAGCATCGTGATGAGCCAGGTGATGATGATGGCACCCAGGGCGGCGCCCAGCGGCGCGCCGCCGTCGAGCAACGTGGCGCCGCGCCCGCGTTCATACTGCGTCATCCAGATGGCATTCAACTTGCCGCCTGCCGGATAGATCGGTGCCTCGGCCGCGCCGAGCCCGAAACGCGTGAGCAGCAACGACGTGGCATTGGTGCACAGGGCGGCCGCCGCCTGAAAGATGCCCCAGAAGACCGTGGCCAGCGCGATCACGATGCGCGGCTTGTGTTTGTCGGCCAGCATACCGCCCGGAATCTGCATGACGGCATACGTCCAGAAGAATCCGCTCAGGATCAACCCTTCCATCGCGGGCGTGAGGTCGAACTCCTTCGAGATCAGCGGCATGGCCACCGACAACGACGCCCGATCGATGTAGTTGATCGAGATCAGACACAGCATCAAGAAAAAAATCTTCCAGCGCACAGCGCTCTTCGTGCCTGCCATAGCGGCAACCCTGCCTGTCGACTGCATGGTGAATCTCCAGAGTAGATGACTTACATAGCTTTCGTCGCGACTTGAGAGTGAGTATAGAATCTGTAATCTGTAATTACAATATCGGTAAATAATTGATTTCATTGAAATCTATTCTAGGGATTTCCCTATATGGTAGGATGTTTATGACACTGATAAACACGCTCGAGACCGTGACCCTCCCCCTCCAGAAGTCCCTCAAACTCCGCACGCTAGGCATGGCGGCCGAGATTACGGCGCGCTTGCGCGTCATGATCGAAGAAGGCGAGCTGCCGCCGGGCGAGCGTATTGACGAGAAGGCGCTTTGCGAAATGTTCGACGTCTCGAAGACGCCGTTGCGTGAAGCGCTCAAGACGCTGGTGTCCGAGGGGCTGGTGCTGCACCGGCAATACATCGGCTACCGGGTCGCGCCACTCGATCTCGACGAGCTTCGCGCGACGTTTGAAGTCCTCCATGGCCTGGAGGGCATGGCGGGCGAACTGGCGTCTCGGCGATTGACCGAGAGCGCGCTGGCCGCGATCGAACGGAAGCACGAGCAGATGCTCGACGCGCACGGCAAGGGGCTTCGAACGGAGTACTTCCGGATCAACCAGCAGATTCACCAGATGATCGTGGACGGCGCGGGCAACCCGGTGCTCTCGTCGCTCTATGCCACATTAATGAGCAAGGTGCACCGCGCACGCGGCGCCGCGAACGCGGATCTTTCGCGTTGGCAGGAATCGCACGAAGAGCACGACCGGATCATGGCGGCCCTGCGCGAAGCCGGACGGCCGCACTTGGGCGAGGTGCTCAAGGCGCACTCCGAGAACACAGGGACCGAAGTGCTGAGCGTGGTCGCCGAGGCCATTCGGCTCGGCGAACCCCACCGTCGCGGACGCGAGATCGGGGCAAGCTGACGCGTCGCGCCCACGCATCGGCCGCAGGGACACTGGTGAGAAGGCACGTCGGGATGGCCTGAGCGTTGGCGCAAGCCAATCTTACGACCGGTGCCGGTGTACCGAACGCCCCTCTGTGCCACACCATCGACGCCATCGGCAAGATTGCCGATATTCTCGAACCCCAGACCTCCCGATCCTGACCATGACGCTCGATTCGACTCTCCTTGCCGCGTTTGCGCCGACTGGCGTGCTGCGTGCCTGCATCAACCTTGGCAATCCGATTCTGGCGGGGCTTGACGCCCAATCCAGGCCGGTCGGCATTTCAGTCGATCTGGCGGGTGAATTGGCGAAGCGGTTGGGCGTCGAGCCTGCGCTTGTCGTGGTCGATGCCGCCGGCAAATCGGTGGAGACGGTGACGAACGAGCAGGCCGACGTGGGCTTTTTCGCCATCGATCCGCGCCGCGCCACGACGATCGGTTTCACGGCACCGTACTTGCTTATCGAAGGCTTTTACCTGGTGCGCGACGCCTCGCCGGTGAAGACCAACGCCGAGGTCGATCAGGCGGGCACGCGCGTGGTCGTCGGTAAAGGCAGCGCGTATGACCTGTTCCTGACGCGCGAACTCAAGCACGCGGACATCGTGCGCGCGCCCACGTCGCCGACGGTGGTCAAGACGTTCATCGAAACGGGCTGTGAAGTGGCCGCTGGCGTGAAGCAACAGCTCGAACACGACGTGGCCGCACTGACGGGCTATCGGCTGCTCGACGAGCGTTTCATGGTCATTCAGCAAGCCATGGGTATGCCGATCACGCGCGGCGAGGCGGCTGTGGCATTTCTGAAGACGTTTGTGGAAGACATGAAACGCGAGGGTTTCGTGGCAGATGCCATGCAACGTCATGGTGTGACGGGGGTCAGCGTTGCGCCTGCGGCGTGAGGCGACTTACGCATCCACCACGAAGCCAAAGGCGGCGAACGAAAGTTGACCGATTCGTCATCGTCGAAGCTCCTTCTCCGAATCGAACATGCGTCGACGATGTGTGAAGTTCACACTTGCCGATCATCCCCGTCATGGACTGTCGCCACATGCAGCTGATTTGTTGCTCCATGAATGCTGACGGACATGCCTGGACCGGTCATGCTCCACAGCGATAATTTGCGGATTATCGCTGTGTTCACCGACAGCACGTGAGGGCAAAGTGTTGCCGGACGTATTATTTGCCAGCCGGTGCCGGCGCGTTCATCAAATCCGGCCGGCGATTGGCGCGATCTCGTTTTAATCCCCAGAAATAGGTAACCGCAAGACAGGGCACCAGTGACGCAATCGAATAGGTCACCCCTGCCAGTTGGTTGCCGGTCAGCGCTACCAGCGACAGGCTGATGAGCGGTAAAAATCCGCCGAACAGGATGTTGCCCAGTTGCTGCGCCAGTCCGAATCCGGTTGTCCGACTCTGAGGCGGAAAGCACTCGGCGATAAATGCGGGTAGCGGCGCCATGATCATGGCGGTCAACACGGCGAGTACCGTAATAAGTGCCGCGACCACACCCCAGGCCTCGTTGAGCACACCCGTGCGGATCCCAGCAAAGGTCGGATACGCGCTGGCCATCCATAGCAGTATGCCGATGAACATCACCCGTGCTCGTCCGATTCGATCGGATAAGCGGCCAAACACCGGGAACATAGGCGTCGCGATTATGATGCCAACCGCCACGCAAAGACTGGCGTGAGTCGGTTCCACCTTGAGCACGTTCTGCAGAAAGTACAGCATGTAGACAATCGACGTGTACAACGATACCGAAGTGCCCCCTTGGGCACCGAAAATCGCAACCAGAATGGCTTTCCATGAGGATTTGCTGGTCACCGTGTCGGACAGGGGCGCTTTCGACAAACGCCCGCTTGCCTGCATTTCCACGAACACCGGCGTCTCCTTCATGCCCAACCGAATCATCGTTGCAATCGCGACGATCGGTGCGGAGACCAGGAAAGGCACGCGCCAACCCCAAGTGGCGAATGCGTGGGCGTCAAGCGTCAGTCGCAATGCAGACACTATCGCCAGGGCGAGCAACAGGCCGACCCCGGCCGTGCTCTGCAAGACGCTCGTGAACATGCCGCGCTTGTCCTGCGGTGCGTATTCGACCACATAGACCACAGCTGAGCCATACTCCCCACCGAGCGCAATGCCTTGCGTAATGCGCAGCACCAGCAAGGCGACGGGTGCGGCCACCCCGACTGCGCCATAAGTCGGCAAACAACCGATGCCGACAGTCGCGACACCCATCAACACAAGTGTGATGACAAAGGTCTTTTTGCGCCCGATACGATCCGCCATAGGGCTAAAGATAATCGTGCCGATGGGTCGCGCGAGGTAAGCAATGCCAAAAGTCGCGACGCCCGCGAGCGCAGCGACGGTTCTGTCCTGCGACGGCAGAAACAATTGCGTCAGTGTGCCCGTCAGCGCGACGTACACGAAGAAGTCGTAGTACTCGAGCATCGTTCCCAAGCTCGAGGTTGTGATGATCTTCAACATTTGCCGTAGCGCCGCCGGTTGGCGATGATGCGTGTTCATGACTGTCTCCTTCCATTGATTTTTATTTGTATTACATAGCGCACGTCGTCTGCCAACGCTTCACTTGAGAAACCGGCGAACCGCGGCCTGTGCTCTTCACCGCAAAGAAGAATGGCCTGCATCGATGCGGCCATCTCCAAGGCTGTCGGCAACGATGCTTCCGCCGATTGGCGAACCAGTTGCTTGGCCATTCGCAAAGCGTGTGGAGGGCTGTTGGCGATTGTTTCAGCCAGTCGCTCCGCCTCCGCGTCCAATGCATCGACGGCCACGACTCGCGAGACGATGCCGGCATCAAGCGCTTGGAACGCATCGATGAATTCGCTGGTCAGCGTCAACTCCATTGTCTTGGCGACCCCGACAATCCGAGTAAGGAACCAGGCCCCGCCGATGCCAGAGACCAAACCCAGTCGCAGAAAGCTTTCCGAGAAACGGGCATTTTCCGCGGCAATGCGCAAATCGCACATCAATGCAACATCGAATCCCGCGCCCACTGCGGCACCATTGACGGCAGCGATAGATGGCACCGGCAACGCATGCAACGCGCGGGGAATGCGATGCAGGCTACCCGCGAGGCGCTCCCTGACCGCCTCGACAGAGCCTTGCATCAGATCGGCGCCAGCCTCCATGTCTTTCACGTTGCCACCCGTGCAGAAATGCTTGCCCGAGGACCGGAGCAAAACGCAGTGCACGTTCGAAAGCCCGCTCGCCCGCTCCAGGGCGTCTGCCAACGCTTCGGTCATCGCCACATCGAGCGCGTTACCGGTTTTCGGTTCATTCAGCGTGATTGTCATCACGCCGTTGACGACGCGGGTCAAGACCAATCCTTCGCTTTGAGCGTCGTCGGTCGTCATGACATCCTGTCTGGTGTTCATTGCGTAGCGATTCATACAGATACTCACTTATTGAGAAATTCCGGCGCTCGCTTCTGCAAGAACGCCGCCATGCCTTCCTTCTGATCGTGCAACGCGAAGCCAGCATGAAAAAGCCGTCGCTCGAATAACAGACCGTCGCCCAGGGACGACTCAACGGATGGGCATATGTCAGCGCCCGCTGCAAATGTGTTGTCTGAGCCAGTGATGAAAGTTGCATGCACTGGGTCGTCGGCATCGATCCGACCAAGCGCGTCAGTTAGCGGATTGCATGGATTGTCAGATGCCAGCCTGAGCAACGTGACCCGTCGATGCTTCTCGACAAGTACGGGAGCGCACGTCACCCCCACCTCCTACAGAGAGACCGGCGCATCTTGCGCAGCGGCGGTCTGAATCACGCCCAGGCCGATCAGCCTGGTGATCTCCTCGTGGGTAACACCGTATTCCGCGAGTACCTCAATTGAGTGCTGCCCGACTAGCGGCGCGGCGACATCCGCGGCACGCGTGTCGTCGCTTTTGCCGAGCGCAAAGCCAGGCAGCCGCACCTTGCCGGCAATCGGATGATCAACGCTCGAATCGATTCCGCTTTCGCGATACTCGCGAGAATCCACCACCTCCCTGTACGTCGAAACCGGAGCGCACAGAATGTCGCGAGCGGCCAACAGGTCGAGCCATTCGGATGTGGTGCGGGTCGCAAAGCATTCCCCCAGCGCGCGGCGCAGGGCAGCCCGATTGCGCACGCGATCCGTGTTGGTGACAAAGCGTGGGTCCGATTCGAGATGCGGCAAGTCAACCGCCTCGCAAAGCGACACCCATCTGTGCGGGTGATAAGCGGCAATCATCAGCCAGCCGTCACGGGTTTGGAAGGCTTCGTTGGGAGACGCATAAGGCGCGGCACTGCCGACCTTCTCCGGGTTGGTATCGGAGGCGAGAAACGACGTGAAGCCGACCTGCTGCAGCGCAATAGCTGCCGTAAACAAGCTGATGTCCAGATGCTGGCCTACGCCACCGCGATGTACCTCGTGCAGCGCTGCGAGCACGGCGATAGTGGCCATATAGCCGCCCACCATGTCAGCCACAGGAACCGGTACCTTCAACGGCGCCGAACCTGGCTCACCGAGCGTGCTCATCAGCCCGCTGGCGGCCTGAATGATGCCGTCCACGGCGGGACGACAGCGCGAGGCGCCGGTTTGTCCAAACGCGGAGATCGAGCAGTAAACAAGCTTGCCGTGAGTTGCTTCAAGCGACGCATAATCCAGACCCCACGTTGCCATGACGCCGGGCCGGAAGTTCTCGACAATCACATCGGCCTGCCGAACCATCTCCCTTATCGTTCGCTGGCCAGCCTCGGTTTTCAGATCTATCGCCAGACTGCGCTTGTTGCGATTGACACTGAGATTGGCGACGCTCTCGCCGTTGATCCATGGTGGCCCGATCTTGCGCCCCAGCTCACCGAACGGCGGCTCGATCTTGACCACGTCCGCACCGAAATCGGCCAGCATCATGGAGCAAACCGGCCCGGCCAGCACGTGCGAAAAATCCAGCACGCGTACGCCTCGAAGACTGTCTCTTATCATTTTTTCCTATCCGGTTCTGCGCTGCAAATGACATTCGTGTCACCGATTTGCAGCCATTGAGAACAGGATAGAGAGCGCGCGTAGCGCGGACAAACGACTTTATTGATCGTACCTTTTGACTTTTTGTAAAGTCATGTGCCCCGCCATCAGCGCTAGCTCTGCACCACCGTGGCAAGCCATTCGCGAAACGCGCGCAACGCCGCTGTCTGCCGCTTGCCCGAGGGCCATGCGAAATAGTAGGTGTATGCGCCGCGATCGAGTGTCGGCCCAAACGGGATGACCAGCGTGCCGTCGTTCAAATCCTTCTCGACCAGCGCCTTCTGTGCGATCGCCACGCCGTGCCCCTCGATCGCCGCCTGGTAGGCCAGCAGCGATGTCTCATAACGCATGCCGCGCAGCGCGTTGATTCTCGACACGCCCGCGGCGGCCAGCCACAGCCCCCAGTCGTCGGCGCGAGCGAGCGAATGCAGCAGTGTTTGACTTTCGAGCTGTCTCGGCCTTTTCAAGGTGAGTATGGGCGCAGCCACCGGCACCAGTTCGTTGGGAATCAGGCGCTGCGTGTTCATGCCGGGCCAGTCGCCATCGCCCAGTTGAATGCCCGCGTCAATGTCTTCGAGCGCGAAGTTCAGCGGCGCCGACGACGTGGTCAATTGCACATCGATGTTTTGATTTAGCCGGTGAAAGCTGGCGAGCCGCGGAATCAGCCAGCGCACCGCGAACGTGGCCGGCGAGCGGATGCGCAGCACGTTGTTGCTCTGGCTGCCAGACACGATCGCCTCCGTCGCTTCGCGCAGCGTGGCGAAGAGCGGCATCAACTCCGACAGATAACGAGCGCCCACCGCGGTCAACACGAGACCGCCGCGCACCCGTTCGAACAGCGGCGCCTTCAGAAAATCCTCGAGCGCCCTGACCTGCCGGCTCACCGCCGCTGGGGTGACGGCTAACTCGTCGGCCGCCTTGGAAATGCTGAGCAGACGCCCGGTCGCCTCGAAGGCGCGCGTGGGATTGAGTGGCGGAAGCGAGTCGCGGCGGGCCATGTTCGAGGATTGTCCAGAGAGTATGGGTTAGTGCGACGATACAAAAATCGACGGCGCGCCTTCGTCGGGCAGCGCAAAATTGCGCTTCATGCGCGCGATTTCCTGTAATGGGCTGCCGCCGAACAGCCGCTTGAACTCGCGACTGAATTGAGACGGACTTTCATAACCGACCTGGCTACTCGCCGCCGCCGCGGTCGTGCCGAGCCGCGCCATCAGGAGCCGCGCCTGATGCAAGCGCGTGGACTTGATGTACTGCAGGGGCGAGGTGTCGGTCACCGCCTTGAAGTGCACATGGAAAGTCGGCACGCTCATGCGCGCTTCGGCGGCGAGTTCCTCCACCGTCAACGGTTCCGCAAAATTTGTATGAATCTTGCGGATCGCGCGGGAAATGCGGCCGAAATTGCCTTGGCGACTCAACGCGGCGCGCATCGAGCCGCCCTGCTCGCCCAAGAAAACCCGGAAATAGATTTCCCGCACCAGCGCCGGCCCGAGGATCTGAGCCTCAAGAGGATTCAACATGGCCTGCAAAAAGCGCAAGACGCTCTGCCCCAGCGGTATATCGAGCGTGGTGGTTGCCATGCCGCGAGGTGGCATCGGCGTCATCGCTTCGTGCTCCTCGATCTGTAGCAGCAAATCGGCGGCAATGCCGAAATCCAGCCGCAAATAAATCGCCAGTAACGGCTCGGCTTCGCTCGCGTCGGTCTCCATCGAAAACGGCAACGGCACCGAGACCACCAGATAGCGCTGGGCATCGTAAAGATAGACCTGATCGCCCCAGAAGCCGCGCTTGCGCCCCTGGCACACGATCACGATGCCCGGCTCATAGAGCACTGGCGTTCTGGTCAACGACCGATTCGAACGCAGGAAGCGTATATCTGGCAGCGGTGAAAGGTTATAGCCCTCATTGGGCGCGAGCTCGAGCAACAACTCGATCATCTGTTGGCGCACGCGCCCCTGACGTTTCGATGCGGATTCCATGGCGGCGACAAAAAAAACTTAGCGATCGACGAGCGCAGTTTCGCATCGAGTCGGGAAAAGCACCAGCCACTCATAGGATCAGGCAAGAATCACAGACGAATGCGCGTTTTCCGCCGTGTCCCGCGCTCATAACATTTTCACAGGTTGTCGCATGCGGTCATGCCGAGGGCGCGTCATCGGTCGACGCGCGTCGCGCACTTCGCGTGCTTCGAGTGTATTTCCCGCTCACGACAATCACCCTTCCAACATGGACTCAAGGATATTTCATGATCGAAGTAAGGAATCCCGCGGACGGCAGCGTGGTGGGTCACGTCAAGCATCATACTGAGCAGGAGGTGCGTGAGGCGATTGATCGCGCCTGCGCTGCTTTTCCTCAATGGTCCCGGAAGCTGGCCAGGCAGCGCAGCGACTTGCTGCGCAAATGGTTCGAGCTGGTCAGGCAAGACAGGCAGGACTTTGCCGAACTGATCTCGCGCGAGAACGGAAAGTGCCTGACCGAAGCGCTCGGCGAAATCGACTATGGTCTAGGCTTTATCGAATGGTATGCGGAAGAGGCCAGGCGCGTGTATGGCGATACGATTCCATCGCACGCCGCCGATGCTGCAGTGCTGGTCACCAAGGAGCCGATCGGCCCGGTAGCGTCGATCACGCCTTGGAATTTTCCGTTCATGATGATTGCACGCAAGGTCGCTACCGCACTCGCGGCCGGTTGCACGATCATCATCAAGCCTGCCGAGGAAACGCCGCTGACCGCCTATAAGTTGCTTGAATACGCAAGGCGCGCCGGCATTCCCGAGGGTGTTTTTGAAATGGTGACGGGCGACCCTGCGTCCATCGGCGGCATGATGACCAGCGACTCGCGCATCCGGAAGATTTCGTTCACCGGATCGACCAAAATCGGCCGGCTGCTCGCTCGGCAAAGCGCAGATACGCTGAAAAAGCTGACGATGGAACTCGGTGGCAACGCGCCGTTCATCGTGTTCGATGATGCAGACATCGAACAGGCAATTTCAGGGCTCGTTGCGGCAAAACTACGCAACTCTGGACAGGTCTGTATCTCGCCGAACCGCATCTACGTGCAGGCCGGCATTCACGATCGCTTTGTGCAGCGCCTGACGGAAGCCGTCGAGCGAATCCGTGTCGACCAGGGATTACAGCCCGACTTCGTAGTGGGGCCTCTGATCAATCAGGCGGCACTCGACAAGGTGTCTCGGCTCGTCGAGCAGGCGCAAAAGAGCGGTGCGAAAACGTTGCTCGGTGGGCGGCGACACGACAACGGTGGTCTCTTCTATGCGCCGACCATCCTCACGAACGTCGCCGACGACATGGATATCTGCTCGACGGAACTCTTCGGCCCGGTATTCCCGGTTTACACATTCGCCTCCGAGAAGGAGGTGATTGCGCGTGCGAACGCCACCGAATACGGTCTGGTCGCTTACGCATTTACCCGCGATCTCGGGCGGGCATTTCGCCTCTCGCGCGACATCGAGGCAGGCATGGTGATCCTGAACTCAGGCTCGGTGGGTACGGCTTCCGTTCCGTTTGGCGGGGTCAAGCAGTCGGGCTATGGTCGGGAAGGAGGCTATTACGGCATCG
The DNA here is from genome assembly GCF_000282835.1 of Pandoraea sp. B-6. NCBI lineage: Bacteria > Pseudomonadati > Pseudomonadota > Betaproteobacteria > Burkholderiales > Burkholderiaceae > Pandoraea > Pandoraea sp. B-6. Next base: position 47,196 of record NZ_KB290500.1, read on the forward strand.
AAGAGTATGTTCAAGTGAAGTATGTGCTGATGGCTGGGTTGGCGGAGGCCGCCCAATAGGTTCGATTGGGGGTGCGGACAAATACATGAACTATCGGGAGGTAGTTCATGTATTGACCCAGTGAGAACCCGCTCACGTCATTTTCGAGGTTCAGACGATGAGCTAGGCATTGGAAGAAGACATCAAAAGGTGGACGGCCGGGCGCGAGATATGGGTTCCCCCATCGTCTCGCCGAAAATCGAGCCATAGTCTGGCCGGCTTTATTCCCCCCTCACCAGGCGCCCTCGCCTCGTTGCTTCCCCTATTGAATGGGTGCGCATACATCGCTGGCGAATTCGGCCCACGAATATGTTTCATGCCCGGGTTGATCTTATGATGGGATCTGTTATCTCACGGGTGGCCAGATGAGTTCCCAGCATAGTGAAAGCGATTCGCCGGCATTCTGGAGAGAGCAGGAGATGCTCCTTCTCCAACAAATAATGAGCCTCGTAGGCAAAGGGCTATCGCCGGACGTCATTCTTCGTGAAACGCTCCATCTGATGTCCGAGCTCCTCGGGCTGAACCGTGGGCGCATCGTGCTTCTGGACGATGGTGCGACTGACAGTTGCAGAATCCAATATGCGTATGGCCTCAAGCCGGACGAAATCGAACGCGGGCGCTACAAGGTCGGTGAAGGCATAACGGGGCATGTACTGCGCCATGGCCAGTTGACGATCGTGCAGGACATCGATCGAGACGATGTCTTTCTTGCGCGGGCGGTTACACGAGACCGCCTTCCGCCGGGGCCCGTGTCGTTTATCGCGCTCCCCATCCGAATTGAGGATCGAAGCGTCGGCGTCCTGGCGTGCCATCGAATTCGTGTCCGCAATCGTGCATTATCGAGCGACGTGTCTATTTTGCGGATCTTGTCGACACTGGCCGGCCACCTTCTTCATCTTGATTCGATGATGAAGGCAAAGACTCGCGCACTCGAAGAGCAGAACGAGATGTTGATGCACGCGCTTGAGCATGAGAGCGCGAAGTACGGAATCGTGGGGACTTCGCCTGCGCTGCTTAAAGCGATTTCGGAGCTGGAGCGAGTCTCGAATGCATCGGCGAGTGTCTTGCTGCTCGGCGATTCAGGCACCGGCAAGGAGCTGTTCGCCAGAGCACTGCACTTGTCGGGTCAACGCCGTGACAAGCCGTTCATAAAGGTGAACTGTGCAGCAATCCCCGACACGCTTTTCGAATCCGAATTGTTTGGCTACGAGCGGGGTGCGTTTACGGGTGCGACCGGTGTGCGAGAGGGGCTGTTCGAACAGGCGTCTTCAGGGACGATCTTCCTTGACGAAATCGGTGAGCTGCCTCTCACGTTGCAGGGAAAGCTGCTTCGTACATTGCAGGAGGGAACGATAACCCGGCTAGGTGGGAAGCGTGAAATCAAGGTGGACGTCAGGCTTGTGGCGGCGACGAACAGAAGCCTGGAAACCGATGTTGCGAACGGCCTGTTCAGACAGGATCTGTACTACAGACTCAACGTTATTCCTATTCGGCTTCCGTCGTTAGCCGAGCGCAAAGGTGACATTCGCGCTTTGGCATTGCATTTTCTCAGCCGTACAAACCAGGCAAACCAGCGCAACGTCAATCTTGCGCCCGATGCACTCGCAAGGCTCGAGGACCATCAATGGCCTGGCAATATCCGCGAACTTTCGAATTTTATCGAACGCGTCGTGCTGCTCGCCGACAGGCCAATACTCCATTCGGACGATGTTGAACGGTTTCTACCCGCAGCGGAACCGGCGCCACTGTTCGAGACTCCCGGTTCGCCCCTGCAGCAGACGGTTCAAATTCCGGAAGGGGTGCGTCAGTACATGGCGAACGACTCACATTCGGCAGATGAACTGCGTCAGGCATTGCGCTCGGCTGGCGGCAACAAGTCGCGAGCAGCGCAACGCCTCGGGCTGACGCCCCGTCAGTTCTCGTATCGCTGGCAGAAAATTTGCAGCTAGATACGACTGACAATGTTCGACAAATTGTCGACATTGTCAACAATTTGGGATTGGGTGCTCATTGGGCTTGCAGCGTGGTCGGCCATAAAAAATATAACAAATACAGCACCCTATAGATTTTTACCCTGCCCTGGCACGGTCGTTGCTTTGATGGATGTGCGATCTCGCAGATCGTTTCATCCGGCTCATATGCCACGTCTGTCACCAGGAGAATTACCTTGAGTACCGAAACCGTCACCACGTACCTACGCCCCATCGACCGCGAAGGCCTTCTGAAGTTTGCCGCCGCCGGCCGTGAAAATCCCGAGCGCAAGGGCAGCAACAAGGTCCATACGGTCATGCAGGGGCAGTTCCGCTCGTGGAGCTATGTAGGCACCCACAACCCGGTCGTCGTGGACGAGCCGGTCCATCTCTTCGGTGAAAACACGGTGCCTGCGCCGGGCGAGATCGCGCTCTCGGCGCTGGGCGGTTGCCTGAGCGTCGGCATTACGGCGGTGGCGACCTACCGCCAGGTCAAGCTTTCGCGTCTCGAAATCTTCCTGGAAGCCGACATCGGCAATACCGCCGCGTGGGGCGCTGGTGGCGCCGAACGTCAACCCGCGCAAATGGGCTTCCAGGAAATTCGTGTGAAGGTCCTCATCGAGGGCGACGCCACGCGCGAAGCGCTGGACGACATCGTCAAGCACGCCAATCACTTCTCTCCCGTTGCCAACAGCATGCGCAATCCCATCCCGTTCAGCATCGCGCTCGCGGAGTAAGCCGCAGCACGCTCCATCACACTGAATAACGGGAGTATCGCATCATGAAAGCGGTTGAATTTCCTGGCGACCGGATCGATTCGACGTGGACCGATTCCCACGTCATGGCAAACGTGACGGCCATCTCCGACGGCCCGCTCGCAGAAGCCGCGCATCGTATTGATGAGGGTCATTACCCGCTCGAAATCCTGGGGTCGCTCGGCACCGCAGGCGCGTTCGGCGCGCACCTCGAGCGAGGCGGTCGTCGGGTTGGCCTGGCGCTGGACGCTATGCGCGCTGTGAGTCGCCGTTGTGGGTCAACGGGATTTCTCACATGGGCACATGACGTCTGTGGGCTTTACATGGAGCAATCCGGCAATCCTGCGCTGACTGGCGAACTGCTCGACGATCACACGATGGGGCGTACCTTCGGGGGTACGGCGCTTTCGAACCCGATGAAAGCAATTGCCGGCATCGAAAAGATACTGCTACGCGCAGTGAAGGTGCCCGGCGGATATCAAGTTAGCGGCGCACTGCCGTGGGTAAGTCATATCGCGCCGGGACATTACTGCGGCGCCATGGCAGGCGTGTTCCGCGACGATGGCTCAGTGTCGCACGAGATCATGTTCCTGCTGAAGCTGACGCCCGAGGTCGTATTGCGCCAATGCCCGGAATTTTCGGGCATGGAAGGAACCAGCACCTGGGGCGTGCGCCTCGACAACTACTTTGTCGGCGACGCCGCAATGATCGCAGATCCTGCTCGTCCTCTCATTGCGAAGATACGTGCTGTATTTGTGTTGCTGCAAGCCGGGATGGCAATGGGCATTGCACAGGGCAGCATCGACTCTATCCGCGAAGTCGAGCCAGTCCTTGGTCACGTCAACCAATTTCTGGAAGACGGTCCGGCCGAGCTTCAGGCGGAGTACGACGAGCTGTGGAGTCGCGTCGCCAAGCTCGCGCAAACGCCATACGACGGCAGCAAAGACTATCTACTTCATGTGCTGGACGCGCGCGTACAAGGCGCGCAACTGGCATTACGTGCTGCGAATTCGGCGCTTATGCATCAGGGCGCGCGCGGCTACCTTATGAGCGCTGCGCCGCAACGCCGTATTCGCGAGGCTCAGTTCGTCGCGATCGTAACGCCTGCCATCAAGCACCTGCGTTGGGAGATGGCTCGTCTGTCGAAAGAGGAGGTCCCCGAATGAGCACCCCGACGAATTTGCCGTGGCGGCAATTCCTCTGTCGCGCCTGCGGCTTGATTTACGACGAGGCATTGGGCGATCCCGATAGCGGGCTTGAACCGGGGACGAGATTTGAGGACATTCCGGAGGACTGGGCTTGTCCGCTCTGTGGCGTTGTCAAGGCGGATTTCGAGCCTTACGAACCGTTGGAGCGCACTGCACGCTCGGACGATGCCGCGGTCGTTACGCCGACACGTGAGCTCGGCGTCGTGATCGTGGGCGGTGGCATTGCCGGTTGGAGTGCGGCAGAGGCGTTGCGTGCGCTCGACCCCGCTGTACCTATTACGCTCGTGACCGCATGCAACGGCGACAGATACCTCAAGCCGGAACTGTCCGTCGCACTCGGGCGCAGCCTGAAGCCTGCCGATCTGGTTCGGGAGTCGGCCGTCAATGCAGCTAGGCGCCTTAATGTGCGTCTGATGACAGAAACGTTTGTCGTCGGCATTTCTCCGTCCATCAAACAGGTACGTACCACGCGAGGTGCGCTTCGCTATACGAAGCTCGCGATCGCGCAGGGCGCGCGCCCTGCACTACCGGAGCAAATGCCGGCCTCGCTATGTTGGCGTGTCAATGATTTGGCGGGATGGTCGGGGATTCAGGCACGCCTGGATGGCGCGAAAAAGACCGTTGCGATCGTCGGTGCCGGGATGATTGGGTGCGAACTCGCGGAGGATTTTGCGCGTGCAGGCCATGCCGTGTCGCTAATCGATATCAACCTCGGCCCGCTGGCCAGTCTGGTTCCAGCGGTCGTCTCTGACAGGCTCCTGACGGGCCTACAGGATGCGGGTGTCAGATTCTTGGGGGGGCGTCGCATCGAGAGGATCGAGAAAGCGGACAACGGCCAAAGGATCATTCAAATGCAAGGCGGCGAGCAAATTCGCGTTGATGAAGTCGTCGCTGCGACGGGGCTCGTCACTGAGACCCGCCTCGCGAAAATGGCCGGGCTCGCGTTTGATCGAGGCATCGTAATCGATCCGCACACGATGCAGACAAGCATCGAAGACATTTATGCGATTGGCGATTGCATCAGCGTTGCCGGCGTGCCATGCCGATTCATCGAGCCGATCGTGCGGCAAGCGGGGGCGCTTTCGCATCACGTGCTCAACCGCGAGCATGCCGGTTATGTTCACAGCACGCCGCTGATTCGTCTGAAAACGAAGGCATTCCCCATCGTTATCCACGGCGTCCCGAGCGCCAAGGGTACGTGGGGTGCTCCCGATGATCGAGAGGGTCAGATTCGGATTGAGCAGCGCCTCGATGGTCGAGTCATTGCCCGCATCGAAGCGGGTTTCGCACAGCAGCGGCTTGTCGCTTGAATGCCTTGCTGCCCGTAGGGCGGCTAACCCGAGTCCGAATCAAACCAGGTGCGTCGAACATGAAAGATGAAAATCCGTATCGTCCGTATAGCGCAGACCACTCGCTGGAGCGCTGCTCATGCGGCATGCACGCCAGTCAGGACGAACACGATGCCCGCAGCGGCGTTGTCGCTCGCCCCCCAGTGCACGATGAAGACGTCCAGTCGCGCCATTTCCTCGAAATGGTAGCTGTCAGGGCGCTGTTCCCCCACGACGCGCTGCGCCGGCGATTCCTTCGCGCGGTCGGCATCAACGCCGCGCGTGCCGCCATTGCCAGCGTGCTCCCATTGGCCGACCTTCAGGCGATGGCGGAAGAAAGGCGTCCTCTGGAGAAGAAGGACCTGAAGATAGGTTTCATCCCGATCAACTGCGCCACACCGCTGATCATGGCGGATCCCATGGGCTTCTATCGGGAGCAGGGTCTCAACGTCTCGCTTCGCAAGACGGCCGGTTGGGCGCTGGTTCGAGACCAGATGCTTAATCACGAGCTCGACGCGTCGCATTTCCTGGCACCGATGCCGCTCGCTATTTCCATGGGGCTTGGGTCTTCCGCCCAGCCCATGCGAGTCGCAGCTATTCAGAACGTCAACGGCCAGGCCATCACGTTGGCGCTGAAGCATAAGGACAACCGGGACCCGAAGCACTGGAAGGGCTTCAAGTTCGCCATTCCGTTCGAGTATTCCATGCACAACTTCCTGCTCCGCTACTACCTGGCGGAGCATGGACTTGACCCCGACCGTGATGTTCAGCTCCGCGTGACTCCGCCTGCGGAAATGATCGCCAATCTGAGGGCCGGCAACATTGATGGGTTCCTCGGACCGGATCCCTTCAATCAACGTGCTGTGTATGACCAGGTGGGTTTCATTCACATCTTGTCGCGCGACATCTGGGACGGGCACCCGTGCTGTGCGTTCGGTGTAGCGCAGGGCTTCATTGACCAGAACCCGAACACATTCGTGGCGTTATACCGTGCGTTGCTGAAGGCGTCCGCGAGCGCTCACAAGTTAGAGAACCGTCCTGCGATCGCGCGCGCCATCGCGACGCCAAACTATCTGAACCAGCCGGAATCGGTCATTCTGCAAGCGCTCAGTGGCCACTACGCCGATGGGCTCGGAAATGTGCGTGATCAGCCAGATCGAACGGATTTTCAACCGCTTCCGTGGTACTCGATGGCCACCTGGATGCTCACGCAAATGCAGAGGTGGGGCTACATCAAGAAGCAAATTTCCTACGATGACCTTGCCAAGAAGGTGTTCTTGCTTACAGATGCAAGTGCGCAAATGAAGGCACTGGGGCAGGAAGTCGACCACGATGCGTTGGCTGGCGGGATGCGGAAATTCTCAGTGATGGGCCGTGAATACGACCCTGCCAACCCGGCCAAATACCTTGCAAGTTTTGCGATCAGGCGGACCTGATTCAAAGGATATGAGATGAAGTCTTCAATTCGATTGCAAGCTGCACTGGTGTCACTTGCCATGGTTGCGATTTTTCTCGTTTGCTGGCAATTCGCGACAACGGCGGGGAAGCAGGCCCAGCACGCGCCAATGACTGCGGAGCAAAAAGAGTATGCACAGTTGATGGGACAGACGCCCGACGACCCATCGTCGGAGCCGAAGAGCGACGGTTTCCCCACACCCGCACAGTTCTTTTCCGTCGCGGCGCAGAACCTCGCGCACCCATTTTATGATCATGGTCCCAATGACAAAGGAATCGGCATTCAATTGGGCCATTCCCTTCTGCGTGTCGCCGGCGGCTATCTACTCGCCGTCATCGTGTCGATCCCTTTGGGTTTCTTGATTGGCATGTCTCCGCTGCTCTATCGCGCTTTTGATCCATTCATTCAGTTGCTCAAGCCGATCTCTCCGCTCGCGTGGATGCCAATCGCGCTATACACGATCAAAGACGCCTCTGTCTCTGCAATTTTCGTGATTTTCATCTGCTCGCTATGGCCAATGCTGATCAATACCGCGTTCGGCGTGGCGAACGTAAGACGTGAGTGGCTAAACGTTGCCCGCACTCTCGAAGTCTCGCCGTTGCGCAAGGCGATGCAGATTGTCTTGCCCGCCGCTGCACCGACCATCATCACCGGCATGCGTATCTCGATGGGGATTGCGTGGCTTGTCATCGTGGCTGCCGAGATGCTGGTCGGCGGAACGGGCGTCGGCTATTTCCTATGGAACCAGTGGAACAATCTTTCGCTGACAAATGTCCTGTTTGCGGTGCTCGTCATCGGCGTGGTTGGGATGCTGCTTGATCAACTTTTTGCCCGCCTGCAAAAGAAGGTGACCTATGCAGAGTAATGACAATCGCGCCGCAAGCGGCAGTGCTTTCATTGAGGTCGACAACCTCTCGAAACGCTATCGCGCAGATCTTCCGCCGGTCTTCGAAGACGTGACATTCAAGATTGATCGTGGCGAGTTCATTTGCGTAATTGGTCACTCCGGCTGCGGAAAGAGCACGATTTTGAACGTACTCGGAGGGCTTGAGCAGGCGAGCGGTGGCGGGGCCGTCATGGGCGGGAGAGAGATTGCAGGCCCGAGCCTCGATCGGGGGGTCGTGTTCCAAGGTCATGCGTTGCTGCCCTGGCTCACCGCGAAGCAGAACGTCGAATTCGCCGTTCGCTCCCGGTATCCGGATTGGACGCGTCAGCAAATCGACGAGTGCGCAATGCGCTTCCTCGATATGGTCGGCCTCACGCGCGCGATCGACAAAAAACCATCGGAGCTATCGGGCGGCATGCGCCAGCGAGTGGGGATCGCTCGCGCATTCTCCGTCGCACCAAAGATGCTTCTGATGGACGAGCCGTTCGGGGCACTCGATGCGCTGACGCGTGGTGTTATCCAGGATGAACTTCTGCGCATCTGTCTGGCGACTCATCAGACCGTTTTCATGATCACGCACGATGTCGACGAAGCGATCCTGCTTGCTGATCGAATCTTCTTGATGAGTAACGGGCCGCGCGCGCGCCTTGCAGAAATTGTGGTGAACACGATGCCACGGGAGCGAACGCGAGAGACGCTTGTCCACGATCCGCAGTTCTACAGGATTCGAAACTATCTTATCGATTTTCTGGTGAGACGCTCCGCCACGATTCAACAGGATATCGAACATGGTCGTGAAACGCATCAAACGACGCAAATTGTTCGTCCAGGCTTATCTCAGGACAACGTTACGGAGCTTGATCAAGGCCGCGCGCTCCGCATGGGCAATACGGCTTAATTTTCCAGTGGTAGTTTTTTTGAGGATAGTCACATGATTTCGAGTCGCACACAGGTTACCGAGATGATCGTCTCGGCGAAGGTACGCAAGGGCCTCAAGTGGGCAGATGTTGCGGATAAAGTCGGCATGGCCAAGGAGTGGACGACTGCCGCATGCCTCGGTCAAATGCAGTTGAGCAAGGAGCAAGCTGCCGTCGTCGGTGAGATCTTCGAGCTTTCCGACGAGGCCATCGCATGGCTGCAGATCGTTCCGTATAAGGGATCACTGCCGACGGCGGTTCCGACGGACCCGCTGATCTACCGCTGGTACGAGTTGGTGAACGTCTATGGCACGACCATCAAGGAACTGATCCACGAAGAATTCGGGGACGGCATCATGAGTGCCATCGACTTCTCGATGGACATCCAGCGTCAGGCGGACGCGAAGGGCGATCGCGTCAACGTGGTGCTTTCCGGCAAATTTCTGCCATACAAGGCCTACTGACCGGCTGGCGGAAATGCCTATGACGCTCACCGGGGCCATCTAAGGCCTGGCCATCGGCGCCGTGCCCGGCTTGACTGGAACTGGCGCGTGATGGCCGGGCACTAAGTGCGCAATCGACGCTGCGATAAAGCGAAGTCCACGAAGTGAATTTTGCGGAACAAGAATACGGCGGATTTCCGGAACGCAAAATCGCTGAAAGCCTTGTGGCGGAAAGCAGCCGGAGTCGAACCGACCTGGGAGCGGCTGACGCCCCCAACCGGGTTTGAAGCCCGGCCGCATCACCGGATACGGATGCCTTCCTTCGGACAACGCAATGTGACTGACTAAATCGTCGTGCACGCGCTCAGGCATCGCTTGAATCACCTGAGTTCGGCATCCCGACTACTTTACGCCGCGCCCCATTCCGCCCCGGGGCGGCGCACATGCCAATCGCCAACGCGGCGAGTATATCCCGCACGATCGAAGAACTCCAGAATCTGGATCGCACGCTTGCGCCCCAGGCCCGTCGTGTCGCGAAACGCAGCGGCTTCCACCTTGCCGCCGGCGTCGGCGATCATGCCGGCGAGTGTCTGGACACAAGCGTCGTCGTAGAACAGATCCTTCACGATCTGATGCACTCGTCCCTGTCTCGCAAGCTTGCGCAATACCGCACGCACCCGCTCTTCAGGCACGTTCAGCGAACGCCCCATGTCCCTCACCCACGGCGGATCGAAACGACCCTGCACCACCAGCGGCAGCAGCGCGTCTGCCAACGCCGTCTCGTCATCCGTCATTTCCACACGGTGCGCCGGCAGATGCCACCACGCCCCGGTACGGGCCAGCGCTCCGTCGCGCAACATGGCCTGCACGAAGGCGCGCCAACGCCACGCATCCATCGACGGCCACGTCATGCGGCCCAGCCGTGCAGCATCGAGTCCCGGCTCGTCCGGCTGGCGCGCGTGATAGTCGCGCAGCACATCGAGCACGCGTGTGCGCACGGTGTCCCACGCCTGAGGGGCAAACGCGAGCGATTCCCCCTCCCCTCCCGCCAGCACCACCGCATTCGCCGGCCACTGCCATTGCCCCGCCGGCAACCCGGTGAGCGCAATGACCTGCTCGCTCGTCAGTCCAAACGCGGCCTGCGCGAGTAGTGCATCCAATCCTTCGCCATCGAGCGCGCGCGCCACGGCGTCGAGCCACGCCAACCGCGCCGCCGACCGACGCCTGCGCTCCGGCGCCGCAGGGTCAAGCACCCGCCCGCCACCCACCGTTGCCGTCGCCTGCGGATTGCGCACGATGAAGCGGTCGCCCGGCATCGTGCACACCGGCGTATCGAAGACCAATTGCACGCGCATCGCGCCACCGGGGGCCAGCGTGTCCCCTTCCAGCAATACCGTGCGGGCCTGCCCATGCGTCGTGCCCGCATGCACATGCAGCGGAAACCATTGCGTGAGTGGCGCACTGTCTTCAAGCCAGTGCAGTTCGACATCCACATGCGTCGACGGCCCCGGCAATCCCGCCGCCACGATCCAGTTGCCCCGCCGAAGCTGGTCGCGCTCCACCCCCGCCAGATTCAGCGCACAACGCTCCCCGGCGCGCCCCGCCTCCACCGAACGGTTCTGCGCATGCACGCTGCGCACCCGCACCGGCAATCCCTGCGGCATCACGGTGAGGTTGTCCCCCACGCGCACCGTGCCAGCGAACGCCGTGCCGGTCACGACCGTACCATGGCCTGCCAGCGTGAAGACACGATCGACGGCGAGACGAAACAATGCGTCCTCGCGACGCGCCGCATTGCCGGACGAGTGCAATGCCTGCGCCGCCTGCGTGAGCTGCTCGCGCAGCGCCGCCACGCCCGTGTCGCCCGGCGTCGTCGCTGACACCGGCACCGTCTCGGCCTCGGCGAACGGCGTGTTCGCGAGCCATTGCGAAATCTCCTGGGTCACAGCGGCCAGCCGCGCCGCGTCGACGCGATCCGCTTTCGATAGCGCGACCACGCCACGCCTCACCCCCAGCATCGAAAGAATGGCGAGATGCTCGCGCGTCTGCGGCATGATGCCGTCGTCCGCCGCAATCACGAGCAGCGCGAAATCAATGCCGACGGCCCCCGCGGCCATCGTGTGAATCAGCTTTTCATGGCCGGGAACATCGATGAACCCCAACACCTCGCCATCCGGCAATGGGGTGTAGGCGTACCCCAATTCGATGGAAATGCCGCGCGCCTTTTCTTCTTTCAGACGATCCGTGTCGACCCCGGTCAACGCGCGAACGAGACTCGTCTTGCCATGATCGATGTGACCGGCGGTGCCCACGATCATGCGCGAAGCTCCGCAAACTGCAACGCCAGACGCGCTTCGTCAGTCGCTTCGAGACATCGCAGATCGAGCCATAGCCTTTGATCGGCAATCCGGCCGATCACCGGATACGGCAGCGCGCGCAATGCCGCTTCAAGCGCCGCCAGCGCGCGTCCGCTGCCGCGTTTGCCGCCGCCAGCCGGCACGATCGCCAGGCCATAACTCGGGAGCTGCTCGACCGGTAGCGCGCCGCTGCCGATCTGGCTCACCATCGGCGCGGCGCTCACGGTATAGGCATCGCCCAACGACTGCGCGAGCACCGGCGCCAGACGTTGCGCCTGCGCCATCATGTCGTCGCGCGTACGCGTGAGCAGCCGCAATGTGGTGAGCCGCTCGGCCAGATGATCGGGATCGCGATAGAGCCGCAGCACGGGTTCCAGCGCCGCAAGCGTGAGCTTGCCCACGCGCAGCGCGCGCTTGAGCGGATGCTTCTTGATCCGTGCGATGAGATCCTTGCGCCCGACGATCATGCCCGCTTGCGGACCGCCCAGCAGCTTGTCGCCGGAGAACGTCACGAGATCGGCGCCGGCGGCGATCGTCTCCTGCACCGTGGTCTCGTGCGGCAGCCCCCAGCGCTCCAGCGGCGTCAGGGTGCCGCTGCCGAGATCGACCGCCACCGGTACGCCATGCGGCTTCGCAATCTGCACGACCTCCGCGACGTCGACACTCTTGGTGAAGCCGGTGACCGCGTAATTGCTGCAATGGACCTTCATCAGCAAGGCCGTCTTCTCGCCGATGGCATTACGATAGTCGGCCGCATGCGTACGGTTGGTCGTGCCCACTTCGACAAGCTTCGCGCCCGCGTGCGTCATGATGTCGGGAATCCGAAACGCACCGCCGATTTCCACCAGCTCGCCGCGTGACACCACGACGTCGCGACGCTTGGCAAGCGTCGCCAGCATCAGCAGTACTGCCGCCGCGTTGTTGTTCACCACCGTCGCCGCCTCACCGCCCGTCAATTCGCACAGCACGGGCGCGACGAGATCGTCGCGGTCGCCGCGTCCGCCCGTTGCGAGATCGAATTCGAGGTTGGCCGGCGCCGTGAGCGCTTGCATGACCGCTTCCACGGCAACCTCGGGCAGCAACGCTCTCCCGAGGTTCGTATGCAGCACCGTGCCAGTGAGATTGAAGACGGGACGCAGCGTCGCCCGGTTGCGCTCGGTAAGCGCGCGGGTCACACGTGCCCCGAAACGAGCCGGGACCAGGGTGTCATGTGTCAGCGTGCCCGCAAGCGCCGCCGCGCGGCACGCGTCGAGATCGCGACGCAACGCGTCGGTCACCTGCGTGCGACCGAAGTCGGCCAACGCTGCCTGAAAGTCGGGCATCCCCAGCAGCCGGTCTAGCGACGGGAGATCCGCCGCCCCTGCAAACTCAAGATCGTGCTCGGCCATCCGCACCCCCGCAATCCCTTAAGCCGTTTCGGTGTTCTGCCAGAGCAACGGATTGCCATTGGCGCGCGCGTACCCCGCTTCGCCCATCAGCACGTCGAGGGCCAGGCTCGCGAGATCGTCGGCAACCGGCTCCACGAAAGGATCCTTGTCCTGGTAGAAGATCTTGCGATAGCTATGACAGTCGTCGCACGACTCTGCCCGGATCGGGGATGACGCCACGCGTTTGGCCGCGTCGTCGAGCGCCGGACGACCATCGGCACCCCTGACAACGTCCCCTCCGACATGCGCCGCCTGCAGGTCCGCCCCCGATGCCGCCGCATCCCCTGTTTTGTCGAGCACGTGATAAGCGACATGCTGGCTCGCTTCGCAATGTGTGCATTTCACGCGAACCATATGCCACTCGGTCGAGCATAGCCCGCACGCGAGATAACGATAGCCCTCATGCGCCCCGCCAATGCGCACGACGCTCGCCACCGGCAGCGTGCCGCACATGGGACAGACGTTGGGGACGTCGAGCATCGGCACGTCGCCCGCGTCGAACGTGCTTGCCACGCCCGTCCAGAGCACTTGCAGCGCCGCCGTCAGGAACGGCGCGCTGGCGGCATCGACGCCCTTGCCATGCCCGGCGAGCAACGATTGCGCCGCCGAGTCGAGCGCGGCCGGACTGGAGGCACGAACCCGTTCAAGCACAGCGCGTACCGGTGCGGGCAAGTCCGGCTGTGCCGACATGGCATCGAGCAACCGCGCGAGCAGCGGCTGCCATCGGCCCGCGTCGTATCCCCCGTTCGCGGGCACGAGCGGCATGCAGTGCAATTGCGCCTGCTCGATCGACTCGGCCGTCGGACGCTCCGCCTGAAAAGTGTCGAGCACACGCTGCTGTGCGTCGACCAGCGAGGCCATGAGGCGCAGGTAGTCGCCGAGTGGATGGCCGTCGGCCAGTTGACGCAGTCGTGCCGCGCGCGCCGAGAAAACTTCGGCGCGTTGCGGCATGCGTAGACGGGGGATGGCGGTCCGATCGAGCGACTCGATCTGTCCGGGTTCAAGGATGCGTTGCAAGGTAGCCGGCCTCGTAAGAGCGCCCGGCCACCGGGGCCGGACTCATTTGTTGAGCTGCTTGTACCAGGCGCGATGGTGCTTCCACGCCCAGCCGCGGGTGACGGTGCCGCGCGTCATCGCGCGCACGGAACCCTTGATCCAGATCGCGGCATAGATATGCGTAATGATGCCGCAAATCAACACGAATGCACACACCGCATGCACGTCGGAAGCCAGACGAATCACCCCGATCGGGAAGTAGAACGCGAAGTAGGCGCGCCAGATCACGATGCCCGAGAGCAACAACCCGATCATGCACAACACCATCACGTAGAAAAGCAGCTTCTGGCCGGCGTTGTAGCGCCCGACTTCCGGCAGATTCTCTTCGCGATTGTTCAGCACGTCGCCGATTTTCTTCATCCACTCGGTGTCGCGCGATTCGAACCGGTTGTAGCGCGCGAGCCGCAAGGCGAGGCACACGAAGGTGACGAACATCACCAGCCCGACAAACGGATGCAGAATCCGCGTCCACGATCCACCACCGAACAGCGTGGCCAGCCAGAACATCGACGGATGGAACAGCGCGAGCCCCGAGAGCGCGAGCAGAATGAACGTGCCCGCGACAATCCAGTGGTTGATGCGCTGCCCGGCACTGTAGCGCTCGATCAGATCGTCCTTGTCCGCCTGACGATCACTGCGTTCGTTCGACATGGTCAGACCTCCTCGTGCGTGGCGACGCCCTTCTGGCCATCGGGACCGTTACCCTTGCGGGATGCGTCGTAGCGGCGGGCCGCCGCCTCATCGTCCTCGGTCGTCTCGTTCGGACCGGTCTTGATGTAGTGGAAGAACCCGGCGAGCGCCGTCAGCGCCATGGCGGCCACGCCCAACGGCTTGGCGATGCCCTTCCAGAGCGTCACCATCGGACTGATGCGCGGATTGTCCGGCAGACCGTGATACAGCGACGGCTTGTCGGCGTGATGAAGCACATACATCACGTGCGTGCCGCCGACCCCCGCCGGATCGTAAAGCCCGGCGTTCTCGAACCCCCGCGACTTCAGGTCTTCGATGCGCTCGGCCGCCTGATCTTTCATGGCGTCCTTGGTGCCGAACAGGATCGCGCCGGTCGGGCACGTCTTCACGCACGCCGGCTCCAGCCCCACCGACACCCGGTCGGAACACAAGGTACATTTGTACGCCTTGTGATCCTTCTGCGAGATACGCGGGATGTTGAACGGACATCCGGTGATGCAGTACCCACAGCCGATGCACGCCTCTTCATGAAAGTCGACGATGCCGTTGGCGTATTGCACGATGGCCCCCGGCGACGGGCACGCCTTCAGGCAGCCCGGGTCCTCGCAATGCATGCAGCCGTCCTTGCGGATCAGCCACTCGAGGTCGCCCTTCGGGTTCTCGTACTCGGTGAAGCGCATGAGCGTCCAAGAATCGGCCGTCAGGTCCGCCGGGTTGTCGTACACGCCGACGTTCGTGCCGACCTCGTCGCGCAAGTCGTTCCATTCCATGCACGCCGTCTGGCAGGCCTTGCAGCCGATGCATTTCGACGTATCGATGAGCTTGGCAACGTCTCCCGTGTGCGACTCGCGCACGGAGGGCGAGGGCAGCGTGGTGGCTGAGCGCCGTTTGATATCCAGTGATTGCAATGCCATGGCGCCCCCTTATGCCTTCTCGACTTTCACCAGGAACGACTTGAACTCGGGTGTCTGCGAATTGGCGTCGCCCACAATGGGCGTCAGCGTATTCGCGAGGAACCCGGGCTTGGTCAGTCCCTTGAAGCCCCAGTGAATCGGAATGCCCACATGGTGAATCGTCTTGCCGTCCACCTTGAGCGCGCGAATGCGCTTGGTCACGACCGCCCGGGCCTTGATGAAGCCGCGATTGGACGAGACCTTGACCGTGTCGCCCGCCACCACACCGATCTCCTTCGCGAGCGCCTCGCCGATCTCGACGAATTGCTCGGGCTGGATGATCGAATTGAGCAGCGCGTGCTTGGTCCAGTAGTGGAAGTGCTCGGTCAGACGGTATGTCGTGGCCACATAGGGGAACTTGTCGGCCGTGCCCATCACGGCCAGATCGTCCGGGAACACACGAGCGCCCGGATTGCTCGTGGCCTTCGGTTGCTTCGGATGCAGCGGGTTGTAGCCCAGCGGCGTCTCGAACGGCTCGTAATGTTCGGGGAACGGCCCTTCGGCCATGGCTCCCTTCGCGAAGAAGCGCGCCACGCCCTCAGGGTTCATGATGAACGGACTCATGCCGAGCGCCGGATCCTCGTCGACCTTGAAGTCCGGCACGTCCGCCCCGGTCCAGATCTTGCCGTTCCACCACACCAGCTTGTGCTTCGGATTGAACGGCTTGCCCGCAAGATCGGACGACGCGCGGTTGTACAGAATGCGACGGTTCGCCGGCCACGACCATGCCCAGTTCAGCGTCTGCCCGATGCCGGTCGGATCGCTGTTGTCGCGCCGCGCCATCTGATTGCCCGCCTGCGTCCACGCGCCGGCGAAGATCCAGCAGCCCGACGACGTACTGCCGTCGTCCTTCAGTTCGGCGAAACCCGCCAGTTGTTCGCCGGCCTTGCGGGTGACCTTGGTCGGATCCTTCGGATCGACGAGGTCCCTGAGCGCCCGACCGTTGTACTCCTTGGCAAGTTCTTCGGGCGACGGGCGCTCCGGCTGGGCGTACGGCCACGACAGGTTGACGATCGGATCGGGGAATTTACCCCCCTGCGTCTTGTACATCTCCCGCAGGCGCAGGAACAGTCCCGTCATGATCTCGATGTCTGTGCGCGCCTCGCCCGGCGGCTCGGCACCCTTCCAGTGCCACTGCAACCAGCGCCCCGAGTTGACCAGCGCACCGTCTTCCTCAGCGAAGCACGTGGTCGGCAAGCGGAACACTTCCGTCTGAATCTTGCTGGAGTCGACGTTGTTGTGCTCGCCGAAGTTCTTCCAGAACTCCGACGTTTCCGTCGCCAACGGATCCATGATGACGAGGAACTTGAGCTTGGCGAGTGCCTGATCCCACTTGAACTTGCCCGGCGCTGCCGCGAGCGGGTTGAACCCCTGTGCGAGGTAGCCCGTCATCTTGCCCTGGTTCATCAACTCGAGCACCTGCAGCAGGTCGTAGGGCTTGTCGAGCTTGGGCAGATAGTCGTAGCCCCAGTGGTTCTCGGCCGTGGCCGCGTCGCCCCACCACGACTTCATCAGGCTTACGTAGAACTTCGGATAGTTCTGCCAGTAGCTGAGCTGGTTCGGACGCAGCGGCTTTTGCGTGCGTGCCGTCAGGTATTGCTCCACGGTCTGCTCGGCCTGCTTGGGCAACGTCATGTAGCCCGGCAGCAAGTCGGTCATCAGCCCCAGGTCGGTCAGGCCCTGAATGTTCGAATGACCCCGCAGCGCATTCATGCCGCCGCCCGCCACCCCGATATTGCCCAGCAACAGTTGCACCATCGCGCCGGTACGAATCATCTGCGAGCCGATCGAGTGCTGCGTCCAGCCCAGCGCGTACATGATGGTCATCGTGCGCGTCGGAGTGGAACACTCGGCGATCTGCTTGTAGATCTGGTCGATCTTGTCGGCGGGCGTGCCGCACACGCGCTCGACCATCTCGAGGGTATAGCGCGAGTAGTGCTGCTTCATCAACTGAAACACCGTGCGCGGGTGTTGCAGCGTCGGGTCGGTGAGAACGTATCCGTCCGCGCCCTTCTGGTAGTCCCAGGTGCTGCGGTCGTACGTGCGCTTCTCGGCGTTGTAACCCGAGTAGATGCCGTCTTCGAACGCGAATTCGTCTTTCACGAGGAACGTGAAGTCGGTGTAGTTCTTGACGTATTCGTGCTGGATCTTGTCGTTCGTGAGCAGGTAATGGATCAACCCGCCGAGGAAGACGATATCCGTGCCGGAACGGATCGGGGCGTAGACATCCGCGACCGATGCCGAACGGTTGAAGCGCGGGTCGACCACGATCAGGCGCGCGTTGTTGTGCGCCTTGGCCTCGGTGACCCATTTGAAACCGCATGGGTGCGCCTCGGCCGCGTTGCCGCCCATGATGAGAACCAGATCCGCGTTCTTGATGTCGACCCAATGGTTCGTCATCGCACCGCGGCCAAACGTCGGGGCAAGACCTGCCACCGTCGGGCCGTGTCAGACACGTGCCTGGTTGTCGAATCCCAGCATCCCGGTACTGCGGATGACTTTGTGCGTGATATAGCCGACTTCGTTGCTCGACGCGGACGCCGCCAACATGCCCGTCGTGAGCCAGCGGTTGACGGTCAGGCCGTCATCCGTCTTCTCGACGAAATTGGCGTCGCGATCGTCCTTCATCAGCTTGGCGATGCGATCGAGCGCATCGTCCCAGGAAATCCGCTCCCACTTGTCGGAACCGGGCTTGCGGTACTCCGGGTGCGTGAGACGGTTCGGGCTGTGGATGAAGTCGATGAGGCTCGCCCCCTTCGGACACAAAGTGCCGCGATTGACCGGGTGGTCGGGGTCGCCTTCGATGTGGAAAATACTCTTCCGCGCATTCTTCGCCCCGTCGCCATAGCTGTACATCAGCAGGCCGCAGGCCACGGAACAGTAGGGACAGGTATTGCGGGTTTCCGTCGCTCGCGCCAGCTTGAACTGGCGGACTTCCGCCAGTGCCGCATCGGGCGCGAACCCGAGCATTGCCAGGCTGGACCCGGCCAATGTTGCGCCACTCACTTTCAGGAACTGGCGCCTCGACATATTCAGCATGGGGGAAATCTCCTCAAATATTCGAAAACTTTGCGGGAGTTCGTTGAGTATAGAGCAAACCATTGCGGTTTTCCGTGACTTAGCACAAACCATGCCGAATGTTGCGCCGCAGCGCACAATGCAGGAACTTCCTCAACAATTTGGTATTCTGAGCGTCACTTTGGTCACCGTCCCCGGGAATGAACCCCTTGCCCCCTGAAGATGACGTGACAAACCTGATGGCATGTCCCAACTGCGACACGCTGCACCGTCGCACGGACGTGCCCCCGCGAGAGGCGGCCCGCTGCGTGCGCTGTCATTCGGTGCTTTACCGCGCCCCCGATCTGCGCCTGTCGCGCGTGCTGGCGCTCACGCTGACTTGCCTGATCGTGTTCGCCATCGCGAACGCGTTTCCCATCGTCGAGATCGAGGTGCAGGGCATCTACACGCGCACCACGCTCATCGGCGCCGCCTGGGCGCTGTATCGCGAAGGCATGTGGCTCGTCGCCTTGCTGGTGTTTACCACCACCGTGCTCTCGCCGCTCTCGCAATTGCTCGCACTGGTCCATCTGATCGGCCCGCTTTCGGTCGGGCGGCGGCCGTACGCCGTCTTCCATGTGTTGCGCGCCATCGAGTTCTGCCGGCCCTGGGGCATGATCGAAGTGTTCATGCTGGGCGTGCTGGTCTCTGTGGTCAAACTCTCGTCCATGGCCAGCGTTTTGCCCGGCATCGCGTTATGGGCCTTCGGGGCGCTCACGGTGTTGCTGGCGATGGTGTTGTCTTACGACCTGCGCAATCTCTGGCTCGTGATCGACCACACACCGAATGCGGACGCGCCCGACGCCTCGCCATCGCGCAGGGTGCCAAGATGAAATACCTCACCGCCAAAGACGCCGGACTGGTCGCGTGCACGGCGTGCGGACGGCTCTCGCGCTATGTCAAAACGCTCGAGACCGCGCACTGCCCGCGCTGCGGCGCGGCCCTGCATCAACGCAAGATCGACAGCCTCACGCGCACCTGGGCCTTGCTGATCGCCGCCGCGATCCTGTACATTCCCGCCAACGTCCTGCCCATGATGCAGACGCGCTCGCTGCTCGGGAATTCCAGCGACACGATCATGAGCGGGGTGATCTATTTCTGGGTCAGCGGCGAGTACGATCTGGCCATCGTCGTCTTTACGGCGAGCATTCTCGTGCCGATGCTCAAGCTCATTGCGCTGTCGCTGCTATGCCTCACCGCGCAGCGCGGCGCCCGTTGGAACCCGCATCAACGCACCAAGCTTTACCACATGATCGAGTTTATCGGCCGCTGGTCGATGCTCGATGTCTTCGTCGTCGCGCTGATGGTCGCGCTCGTGAACATTCAGTCGCTGGCCGTGATCCAGGCCGGTCCCGGCATCGTGGCGTTCGGCGCGGTGGTCGTGCTCACGATGCTCGCCTCGATGCAGTTCGACCCGCGGTTGATCTGGGATCAGATCCGCGACGACGATACCGAACAGGACGATCATGACTGACCCGAAAGATCCGCAAGCCCCCAACGCCGCGCCGCCGCCCGGCGCCGGCGAGCTGCCCACGCCGGTCATCGAGCCGCGCAAACGCTGGGCGCCGTCGCTCGTCTGGCTCATTCCGCTGGTGGCCGCCGTGATCGGCCTGTCGCTCGTCGCCAAGGCGATCATCGAGCGGGGCCCCAGCGTCGTCATCGACTTCAAGACGGCCGAAGGCCTCGAAGCCGGGAAGACGAAGGTCAAGTACAAGGAAGTCGATATCGGCACCGTCAAGAACATCGAGCTGTCCGACGACCTGTCGCACGTGCGCGTGACCGTCGACCTCACGCAGAACGCCAAGCGGTTCGCGGTCAAGGATTCGCGTTGGTGGGTGGTGCGACCGCGCGTGGCCGGCGGCAGCGTCTCGGGTCTGTCGACGCTGCTCTCGGGCGCCTATATCGGCGCCGACGCCGGCAAGTCGAAGGAATCGTCGGAGCATTTCGTGGGCCTCGAAGTGCCGCCGGTGGTCTCCAGCGGCCAACCGGGCAAGCCCTTCGTGCTGCATGCGGCCGACATCGGCTCGCTCGACATCGGCTCGCCGATCTATTACCGTCGCATTCAGGTCGGTCAGGTCGAAGCCTACTCGCTCGATCCGGATGGCAAGGGCGTCACGCTGCGCGTGTTCGTCCAGGCCCCCTATGACCAGTATGTCGGCTCCAACACGCGCTTCTGGCATGCGAGCGGCATCGATTTGCGGCTCGATTCGAGCGGCTTTCAGGTCAATACGCAATCGCTGGCGTCGGTGGTCATCGGCGGCATCGCCTTCCAGGCACCGAACGAGTCGGGCGCCGGCGTGATGGCCAAGGCTGGGCAGGAATTCCGCCTGGCCCCTGATGAAACCACCGCCATGAAGGCCCCCGACACACATCCGATGACGGTCGTGTTCCGCTTCCAGCAGTCGCTGCGCGGTCTGGCAGTGGGCGCACCGGTGGATTTCCGCGGCATCACGCTCGGTGAAGTCACGTCGATCGGCGTGGAATTCGACCAGGCGACCAAGCAGATCAACATGCCGGTGACGGTCGAGGTCTATCCGGACCGTCTGCGCCGCCGCGATCCGAAGAACAACCTGCCGCCGGACGAACTTGCCAGCCGCCAGATTCTGAATTCGCTAGTGGCGCGCGGTCTGCGCGGTCAGTTGCGCACCGGCAATCTGCTGACGGGCCAGTTGTACGTGGCACTCGACTTCTTCCCGAACGCCAAGCCCGCCCGTGCCGAGGAAGTCGACAACGTTGTCGTCATGCCGACGGTGCCCAACACGCTCGACCAGTTGCAGCTCCAGATTGCCGACATCGCGACCAAGCTCGACAAGATTCCGTTCGACAGCATTGGTCAGAATCTCGATTCGTCACTGCGCAAGCTCGACAAGACGCTCGACAGCGCGCAGGGCCTGTTCCGCCAGCTCGACGGCGAGATCGCGCCCGAGGCGAAGGCCACGCTCAGCGAGGCGAAGAAGAGCTTCGGCGCCGCCGAGCGCACCCTCTCCGAAGATGCCCCGGTACAGCAGGATGTTCGTCAGGCCATGCAGGAACTGACGAAGACCTTGCGCTCGCTGGGCACGCTGGCCGATTATCTGCAGCAGCATCCCGAGGCGCTGCTGCGCGGCAAACCCAAGGATCCGCAACCATGACGAGCCCGCCTGACATGACCCGTAGCCCGCGCCGCTGCGCGACGCCGATGGCCCGCGCCGTGCTCGCCGCGCTGACCCTGGTGCTCGCCGGCTGTGCATCGCCGCCGTCGCGCTTCTACACCCTGACCGACGACACGGGAACGCCCGCGGGCAGCGCCGCCACGAGTGGCGCCAACGTGCCGGCGGCGCGCTATGCGGTCGAAGTCTCGCCGGTCGCCGTGCCTGAGCAGGTCGACCGGCCGCAGATCGTCGTCACGCGCGGCGGCGGTCGCGTCGACATTCTGGAGGAATCGCGCTGGGCCGCGCCGCTCAAGACCGAACTGACGTCGACGATCTCGCGCAAGCTCACGCAACATCTCGGCGCGATGGACGTGTATGGCCTGCCCCGCGCCGATGGTCTGACCGTGTACCGCGTCTCGACGTCGGTACAGCGTTTCGAGTCGGTGCCGGGCGAGCAGGCCGCACTCGCCGCCGTGTGGAGCATTCGCCGGGTACCGGGCGACGTCGTGCTCACTTGCCGCTTCGCCGGCACGGAGACGGCGTCGGGTAGCACGGGTGGCATCGATGACGTGGTCGCGGCGCAACGCCGGCTCGTCGACCGGCTGGCATTGGGCATCGGCAACGCCATTGCCACCAGCGCGCAGGGCGCCACGCCGCACTGCGAGCGCTGAAGGCCGTTGCCGCCTTGCATACGCCGTCTCCCGGGCAGGCGAAACCCCAGGGAAATCCCGATACGCGCCAACGCGATTACGGATTGCGCAAGCAATTACGGGATGTTTAATATGTTCGAGACCTAACGACCCCTGTCGTCCGACGGCGGGGCGTCATCACGCGAACATTGGAGACACCCCATGCCCAGCCTCACCGGCCACTTGCGCCGCGCGATTGCCGTTGCCGCTTCGTTCACCCTTACCGCGCTGGGCCCCGTTGTCTGCGCCGCCCAACCCGCGGCCGGCGGAGGCATTTCGGACGGCGTCGTGAAGATCGGTGTGCTCACCGATCTGTCCGGTGTGTCGAGCGACAATGCTGGCAAAGGCAGCGTGGTCGCCGCCACCATGGCGATCGACGACTTCGCGCACGATCACAAGGTGCTCGGCGCGCCGATCGAATTGATCTCGGCCGACTCTCAGGGCAAGACCGACACCGGCGCCACGATCGCCCGCGAGTGGTACGACCGCGACAAAGTCGACATGATCACCGACCTGACATTCTCGAACGTCGCGCTCGCCGTCGATCGCATCGCCGAGGAAAAGAAGAAGATCGCGCTGGTGACCGGCGCGGGTTCGTCGGCCATCAGTAATGAACAATGCACAGCGCACAGCGTGCAATGGATGTACGACACGTACGCGCTCGCGAATTCCACGTCGCAGGCGTTGCTTCGCCGAGGCCTCAAGTCGTGGTACTTCATCACCGCCGACTACGCGTTCGGTCAGGCGCTGGAGAAGGACGCCAGCGAGATTCTCACGCGCCAGGGCGGCAAGGTCGTGGGTTCGGTGAAGCATCCGGTGAACTCGCCCGATATGTCGTCGTACCTGCTGCGCGCGCAGACGTCCGGGGCGCAGGTGATCGCGCTGGCGAACTCGGGCACGGACACGCTCAACACCGTCAAGCAGGCGTCGCAGTTCAACATGATCCAGGGCGGCAAGCAGGTCTTCACGCCACTGTTGTCGTTGATCACTGAAGTGCACGGCATGGGCCTGAAGAACGCGCAGGGCATGATCCTCACGAACGGCTTCTATTGGGACCAGGACGACCGCTCGCGCGCCTTCGCCCAGCGCTTCTTCGCGCAGCACAAGAAGATGCCGACCATGATGCAGGCCGCCGTCTATTCCGCCGTTTTCAATTACCTGAAGGCGATTCAGGCGGCGCGCACCGACGACGCCGACACCGTCATGGCCAAGCTCAAGTCGATGAAGATCGACGACCCGGTGATCCGCAACGGACACATTCGCGCCGATGGCAAGCTGGTGCACGACATGCTGCTGGTGCAGGTCAAGACGCCGGCCGAATCGAAGTCGGCGTGGGATCTGTACAAGATCCTGGAGACGATCCCGGCCGACAAGGCGTTCGCCCCGTTGGCCGATTCGAAGTGTGCGCTGGTAAAACGGTAACCCGCGCGCTCAGCGCCTGAGATCGGTGGCAGACGCGGGTCGCGTCTCGCTGCCGCCTTGGGCGCCCCCTGCCGCGGGATCCTCCACGCGGCGGAAAATGATCGCCGACGCGAGCGTAATCAGCCCGACACATACGAACGTCAGTCGAAACCCCGCCACCGTACCGCCCATTCCGCCCTCGCCTGCCTGCCCGGCCAATTGACCGAACAGTGCCAACAACTGGCCGCCGATGGTCACGCCCAGTCCCAACGCAAGCATCTGCGCCATCGAGAACAGGCCATTGCCCGCGCTCGCGCGGCGCGTGCCAAGATCCTTCAGGGTGACACTGTTCATCGCGGCGAACTGCATCGAGTTCGCGCCGCCGAAGATCGCCAGTTGCCCCAACCCTAGCCACATCGGCCACCCCGGCCCGAACAGCGCGAAGCTCGCGATCGCACCGCCGACCACCGCCGTGTTGACCATCAGAAAACGCGTGTAGCCGAAGCGCGCCACCAGCGGCGTCACCATCCGCTTGACCACCACGCCCGCCAGTGCAACCGGCAACATCATCAGTCCCGACGCAAGCGGGCTATACCCCATGGCCACCTGAAGCAGCAACGGCAACAGGAAAGGCACGGCGCTACTGCCAATCCGCGCGACGAGATTGCCCAGCAGCCCGAGGCGGAAACTCCGCGTCGCGAAGAGTTCGAGCGGGAACAACGGCGCGGCGCGACGCCGGGCATAAGGCCAATATCCCAGCGTCGTGACGACGCAAAGCAGCGCCAGCCCGGCGGACACCCCCCATCCCCGGTCGGAGAACGGATGATCCAGCGCCAGCGTAAACGACACCATCGCCATCGAGAGCAGCGCGAAGCCCGCCCAGTCAAAGTCGGCATCGATGACCTCGTCACGCGCCGGAGGCGGCAAGTAGCGCCGTACCGCCAAGCTGCCGGCGATGCCGATCGGCACATTGATCAGGAAAATCCAATGCCATGAGGCAACCTGAACCAGCCAGCCGCCCAGCACCGGGCCGATCATCGGCCCGACCTGCCCGGCAATCGACACGAACGCGAGCGCCGCCAGATATTGCCCCGCCGGGAAGGTGCGCAGCACCGCGAGACGCCCGATCGGCAAGAGCATCGAGCCCCCCGCCCCCTGCAACACGCGCGCGAGCACCAGTTGCGTCATCGTGTGCGCCATCGCACAGAAGATCGAACCGATCACGAACAGCAAAATCGCAACGAAGTAGACGCGGCGCGTGCCGAACCGGTCGGCCAGCCAACCCGACGCCGGGGTGAGCATGGCCATTGTCAGTGAGTAGGCGACCACCACGGGCTGCATGCGCAGCGGGTTCTCGCCAAGGCTCGCCGCCATCGCGGGCAGCGCCGTATTGACGATGGTCGTATCGAGCGCCTGCATGAAAAAGCCCGCCGCTACGATCCACAGCAGCGCGGTGAGTGTTTTGTCTTGCGTCATGCGGCGTGGTGACGAGACGCGGCGGCCAATCCCGTCCCTCAAAAGAATTAAGCGAAATCAGAATTCTAGCCCGCTTCAGGCGGGCCGACCCTGTTGCGCCGCGCGCTCCACCTCAAACCCCGATCGCGCGATACCCCACATGTTCGAACCGGTCCTCATCATCGGCATTTTGTTCGTCAGCCGAATTATCCGCGCGGTCGTCATCGGCAAGCGCTTCGAGTCGGATGGCCGCGTGCACGAGCGCGATGTGCGAAAACGCCTGCGGGAAGTTGCCGACCTGACGCGCATGATGCGTGTCGTACTCCTCGGCCAGCAGACCGACGTCGTTGCGCAACGACAGCAACCGCTCGAACAGGGCACGGGCGTCGCGCTGACGGCCGATCATCACCAGGCAATCGACCATCCAGAAGCTGCAGGCGAGAAACGCGCCCTCGCCCGCCGGCAGGCCGTCGTCGACCCGGCTCGTGCGATAGCGTTGCACCAGCCCGTCGTGCATGAGGTCTCGCTCGACCGCCTCGATGGTGCCTATGATGCGCGGATCGTTCGCCGGCAGGAAGCCCACGAGCGGAATCATCAGCACGCTCGCATCCATCTCCGCGGAACCATAGGCCTGCATGAACGCATTGCGCGTCGTGTCGAAGCCGTGCGCGCAGACGTCCGCATGAATCTCCTTGCACAAGTCGCGCCAGTGATCGATCGGCCCCGGCAAGCCGAAGCGCTCGGCCGACTTGATCGCCCGATCGAACGCGACCCAGGCCATGACCTTCGAGTAGGTGAAGTGCTGGCGTCCGCCGCGCACCTCCCAGATGCCCTCGTCCGGCTTGCGCCACACCGTCTCGAGATGCGCCACGAGCTTCGTCTGCACCTCCCACGTGGCCTCGTCCGGCGTCAATCCGCCCAGACGCGCCTGATGCAACGCGTCCATCACTTCGCCATACACGTCGAGCTGCAACTGCCCGACCGCGCCATTGCCCACGCGCACGGGCTTCGCCCCTTCGTAGCCGGGCAGCCAATCGACCTCCCACTCGGGCAAACGCCGCTCGCCCGAGAGTCCGTACATGATCTGCACCTGCGACGGCGCACCGGCCACGGCGCGCACCAGCCAATCGCTCCAGTCGTTCGCTTCGGTGTAGTAGCCCCCGAGCATGAGCGCCTGCAAGGTGAGCGTGGCGTCGCGCAACCAGCAATAGCGATAGTCCCAGTTGCGCTCGCCGCCAAGCTGTTCGGGCAACGACGTCGTCGGCGCGGCCACCACGCCGCCCGTCGGCACGAACGTGAGCGCCTTGAGCACGATGAGCGAGCGGCGAATCGCATCGGCCCAGCGGCCGTCGAGCTGGCAGCGGTGAGCCCAGGTGCGCCAGTAGCGCTCGGTATCGGCGAGGGCGGCGAGCGGATCGATCTCGCGCGGATCGGCGTGATGCGACGGCACGCGCGAAAGCACGAACGGCACGGTGTCACCGGCCGTCACATCGAAGCGCGCGCGCAGACTGCCCGGCACATCCTGAATCTCGATGGGCGTGCGCACCACGACCTTGTCGGGTCCCGCGATGAGACGCATCCCCGGCCCGGTGGGATCGTCGCCGTCGAGCGGACGCGACCACGGCACCGACGCCCCATAGTCGAAGCGCAGGATCAACTCCATCGACATGGTCACCGTTCCGTGGATGCCCTTGACCAGCCGCACAAGGTCGGCCGCGCCGTCGCGCAACGGCATGAAGTCGATCACGGCGACGCAGCCCTCCACCGTCTCGAAGCGGGTCTCGAGAATCAGCGTGTCGTCGTGATAACGACGCGTACAGGTCACGCGAGGATCGTCGGGGGCGAGCTTCCATCGGCCATGCTCCGGGCCGCCAAGCAGCGCCGCGAAACACGCGGGCGAATCGAAATACGGCCAGCAGAGCCAGTCGATCGAGCCATCGCGCGCGACGAGCGCAGCGCTTCGGCAGTCGCCAATCATTGCGTAATCTTCAATACGTGCCGGCATGCTCACCTCGCGAAGGGAAGAGGAACAGCGCGCCCATCGGCAGACGATGGAGCGCAAGCGAGTGAAGCCCTATGTTACGCGCGTGGTCAAGACGCGACCATCGGGCCGGCGACGGGCCGAGACGATTGTCGGAGATACTGCCAGAAGTCATGCGCTCCCTCCTGTCGACGTTGGGCGTCGGGTCGGATTGATCGGTGGCCTGTCATGCGCCAGTCTAAAACCGACCGGCCACCGGGAGGGAAGTTCTGCGCTGCGCGTCAACACGCGGAGAATCCGCATCGCCGACGGTCGGCGTACGTCATGCACTCACGCGTGCCGGTCCTCCAGCGCATGCACCGCCCCCTGCGCGATCAAGTCGCGAATCCGCGTCGTGTCGAAGCCATACTCCATCAACACCTCGCACGTGTGTTCGCCAAGCCGCGGCGCGGGACCACCCGTGCGTTTCGGCGTCTCGGAAAAGCGGATCGGCAGACCGATGCTCCGTGTCGGGCCGTCCAGCGGGTGCACGGTTTCCACCACCATCTCGCGCGCTACGATCTGCGGGTGCGTCACCGCTTCGGAGATCGGCAACACCGGGCCGACCGGCAAGCCCACGGCGTCGAGCCGTTCGACCCAGCGCTCGGTGGTGTCGCGCATCAGGTACGCCGTGAGGCGCTCGACGAGTTCGGCACGGTGCGCCGTGCGCCCGGCGTTGGTGGCGAAACGCGGATCACCGGCGATCTCGGGGGCGTCGAGCACCTGCAGCAACCGTTCGTAGTTCGCCTGATTGGCCGCGCCGATATTGATCCACCCGTCTTGCGTTCGAAACGCCTGATAGGGGGTGCTCGTCGGATTCGCCGAGCCAAGCTTCGGCGGATTCTCGCCGCTCGCGAAGAAGTTGGCCGCCGCCCAGTACATCTGCTGGAATCCCGCTTCGAGCAGCGACGTGTCGACGATCTGTCCTTGCCCCGTGCGCAGTCGATGCGCGTACGCCGCCGAGATACCGAGCGCCGCCAGAATGCCCGCGTTGATATCCGCAATCGGCGAGCCCGCCTTGATGGGCGCCTGGCCCGGCTCGCCCGTCACGCTCATCAGGCCTGAGAGCCCTTGCGCAATCAGATCGAAGCCGCCTTTGTCGGCGTACGGGCCAGTGCGTCCATAGCCGGAAATCGAGCAATAGATGAGCGCCGGATTGGCTGCGCGCAGGGTCTCGTAACCCAGGCCGAGCTTCTCCATCGTCCCCTTGCGATAGTTTTCGGTGACGACGTCGGCGCTCGCCAGCATCTCGCGCAACACCGCGCAGCCGCCCTCGGTCTTGAGATTGAGCGCGATGCCACGCTTGTTGCGATTGAGCATCATGAACGACGCCGATTCGCCGTGCGGGAGGATCGGCGCAAAACGACGGGCGTCGTCGCCGTCCATCTTCTCGACCTTGATGACGTCGGCGCCCATGTCGGCCAGCATCATGCCGCACGCCGGGCCGGACATGATGTGCGACAGCTCGATCACCTTGACACCCTGCAACGGCCCGCCGGCCGGTTTGACGGTATCGGTCATGTCACCGCCCCTCGAACACGGGCGGCGTCTTCGCGAGGAAGGCGCGATAGCCCGTCTGAAAATCGGCCGTGCCGAAGCACGCGAAACCTTCGTCGATCTGCGCGGCGCTGAGCGGCTGGCCGCTGGCCAGTTCGCGCACGAAGCGCTTGTGCCAGCGTGCCACCAGCGGCGCGCCGGCAGCGATGCGCGACGCGCTCTCCAAGGCCTCGCGCGTGACGTCGCCGTCGGCCACCACGCGGGTCACGAGCCCGATGCGCAACGCCTCCTGCGCATCGAAGATCCGGCCTTCGAGCAAGATCTCGAGCGCGCGCGAGGGACCGAGCAGACGGACCAGGCCCGATAGCTCCGCGTGCGCCATCACCAGGCCCAGCTTGTTGATCGGCGCCCCGAAACGGCTCGTTTCGCCGCAGATGCGCACGTCGCACGCCGCCGCGATCTCCATGCCGCCGCCGACGCAAATGCCGTGAATCATCGCGACGAGCGGCACAGGGCATCGGGACAAGGCGTCGAGCGTGCGGTGCATGAGCGCGCCATACGTTCTTGCCTGCTCGACGTTGGCGCGATCGGTCTCGAACTCCGCAATGTCGTTGCCCGGCGCGAAGGACTTCTCGCCCGCCCCTCGCAGCACGATACAGCGCACGTCGGGCGTTTCGGACAACGTGAGGATTGTGTCCCCCAACGCCTGCCACATCGACTTGGTCAACGCGTTGAGCTTCTCAGGACGATTGAGCGTGACCCGCGCGATGGCGCCGTCTCGCTCGGTCAGAACGGTGGATGTCACATAGCCTCCTTCCAACGCCAGCACGCACCCGATGTCGGCCAGCCTTTCTTTTTGGTATACCAATTTTTTGTAAACGATAAGATCTTCGAGATGGGATTGGCAAGCGGCAATCGCAAAATTCAGGGTTAACGTGGAAAAAGCGCGCATTCTCGATTGACGACGGATGACATCCCCATCAAAATTGGCATTCCATTTTCCCGATCATTGCGCATGAGCACGTCCGCCTCGCTGAACGCCGCCGCTTACGAAGCCCTCAAGGCGCGCATCGTGCGCGGCGAGCTTCGTCCCGGCGCGCCCCTCTCGGAACGCGCGCTATGCGACGCGCTGGCTGTCTCGCGCACGCCGCTGCGTGAAGCGCTCAAGCGACTGGCGAACGAAGGGTTGGTGGAAATCTCGGAAACGCGCCGGGCACGCGTGGCGCGTGTGAGTGTCGACGAAGTCGTGAATCTGCTCGCCGTGATGGCAGTCCTCGAAGGACTCTCGGGCGAGCAGGCGTGCGAAAAAGCGTCGGAGGCCGATCTTGACGCCCTCACGCAACTGCAAGCCGACATGGAATCGGCTTACGCCCGCGCCGATCACGCCGCCTACTTCGCCCTGAATCAGCAGATTCACCTGAGCATTCTGCGCATGGCGGACAACGGGCCGCTGGCCGAGTATTTCCACAATCTCAACGCACGCCTGCGGTATGTACGCGAGCGATTGACGCCAACGCCCGAGCGCTGGCGTCAGGCCGTCGATGAACATGCGGAAATGCTCGCGCTGCTACGCCGACGCGATGGCAAGCGACTGCGCACGCTGATGGAAGCGCACCTGCGCAGCAAGACCGACGCCTATGTCGCCGCCATGCTCAACGAAGGATTGGTGAGTCTGGGGCGCGCGGCGTGAGCCTGTGAACGCATGAATGTGTGAGCGTGTGAACACGCCAGCGCATTCCGACGCCTGCGCCGCGCCGGCGTGTCACGCGGCGGCGAGTCGATGGGCGAGCACGGTGGCACACTTGGCCATCAGATGCCCACGCAATAGTCGGCCAAGCGCGGCACCGTCGCGCGCATGCAGGGCGCGCAGCATCGCAACATGCTCGTCGACGGCTTGCTCCCATTTGCCGGCATGCAGATTGGAGCGGAATCGCAGCGCCTGCAGCCGTTGATTGACCGATTGGTACATTTGCGTGAGGGCGGGATTACGCGCCGCCGCATTGATACGATCGTGAATCCGCTGATTGCAGTCGAAATAGCCGGGAAGGTCGCCGTTCGCGTGACACGTCATCATTTCGCTGTGCAACGCCTGGATATCGTCGATTTCCGCGGACGTGATGCGCTCGCAAGCCAATTCGCCAGCCAGCGCTTCGAGGCCGCTGAGCAGTTCGAAGGCATCGGCGATATCGCTGGCCGACAACGTCACGACACGCGCGCCGCGATTCGGCAGCAGTTCGATCAGCCGCTCGACGGCCAGCATCTTGAGCGCCTCGCGCAGCGGCGTGCGCGACACACCGAGTTGCTCGCACAGGGCGCGCTCGTTCAGATGCGCGCCCGGCGGCAGGGTGCCTTCGATCATCATCTTGCGCAGGCGGTCCATCACGGCAAGATGCAGCGCCTGCCGGCTGATGGGCGCCGCCGTCTCGCCGTCCGGCGGATGAATGACAGGGTCACGCAGGACGTTCAGGGTCACAGAGTGCATAGGCTTGGCCAGGGCGTTCGCTTGGAGAAGAAGGGCAT
>NZ_KB290500.1:78460-82164 GCF_000282835.1 Pandoraea sp. B-6
TCGTTCGCTTGGAGAAGAAGGTCATCGACTGCACGCACTGCACTTTCGCAAGCAATGGCAAGCGTCCCCGCTGCCAGATCGCGCGAAATATTACGAAATATTACGAAGTCCGATTCTCGCAGATCCCCAGGACTTTGACTACGTTAGGTGGTGTTTTCACCGAGTAGGCGTCATGTTCACCGCACTGCGCAACGACGACTGAATTTTGTATACGATGTGGAGCCACTTGCCGCCAGCGCATCGCTGGGGCATCACCTTTTTCCCAGGAGACTTGCAAGATGTTCGAGACCCCCGCCGTCGAATCGCTGGCCCAGTTGCTGGCCGACACCCGTCGCGGCGATACGCCGATCGCCTCCCCCGCCCCGGCGCTGCTGCCGGTGGACTTCGACGCCGCCTACGCCGTGCAATTGCGCACCCTCGATTTGCTCGGCGAGACGATCGCAGCGTGGAAAGTGGGGGCGAAAACGCCGATGGATCTGCCGAATTGCGCGCCGATTCCCGCCTCCGTCGTGAGCGACGCGTGCGGCACGCTGGCGTTGGGTGACTTCTTCCGGCCAGGACTGGAGTTGGAGATCGCGTTCCGACTGGCCCGCGATATCAAACCGGGGATTTACGACGAGCGTGAGGCGCTCATGTTTGTTGGCGAAACGCTCGTGACGATCGAGATCACCGACAGCCGTTTCGCGACGAGCGGTCTCGACAGTCGATTCACGTTGGCCGACTTGCAGAACAACGGTGCGCTCGTGATCGGGAGCGGGCGCGCCTACGATGCGTCGCTCGACTACCTGGCGCCGAAGCTTACGTTCTCGCTCGATGGGGTGAACATCGCGCCGGCGGACACGGGATTCAACACGGGGGGCGATCCGCGCACCTTGCTCACGTGGCTCGTGAATCACAACGGCAAGCGCGGCATCACGATGCACGCGGGCGCCGTGATCACCTGTGGCTCTTATGTGGGCATGCTTCCCGCGCGCGGTGCAGGCGTACTGCGCGGCACGATCGACGGGATCGGCGAGGCGTCCGTTACGCTGAAGTAAGGGTGGTCGATCGCCCGGGGTCGCCGTGAGTGTGCCCTTCGGTCAAGCCGCGACTTATCCACAGTTTTTGTTCACAACGTTGTGGACAACGAATGAGGCGCGGTTGCCAAGCGCTTGATCGGTATGGCGTTTTCGACCGAACGGATCAGGAGGCGCTCCCCGCAGGCAAACTGCCTGCGAGCGCCTACGATTTATCCACAGATTTTGTGTTCAAGTCTGTGGACAAGTCCTTGATGAGAGAACGCAAGCCGTTGATTCGACTCAGAGATTCAGTTGACAGCCGTCGTGGAAGCAGCGCTCTGGCGGTCCATCGCCAGCGCAAAGCTCTTGTTGCGCTCGCGAACGACACGGTGAATCAGGTCCCACACTGTATGCGCAACGGGCGAGAGCGAACGGTTCTTGCGCCGCACGAGCACGATGTTGCGCTCGAACGCGGGCAACAGCGGACGCACGGCCAACGTGGAGTTCTCCGGCAACGGCAACGCGAGCGGCGGCAGCACGCTCACTCCCAGCCCCTCCTGCACCATGCGGAAGATGGTGCTCACATGCCCCAGCTCCTGCGTGATCGTTCCCTGCACCTTTTGCGTGGTGAGCGCGCGATCGATGAGCGGACGACTGCCCGAACTCTGATTGAGCAGCACCAGATTTTCGCCTGAGAGCTCCGACCAGTGCACGGCCGCCTGCGTGGCCAGCGGATGATCGCTGCGGCACACCAGACAGAACGGCTCGCTCATCAGGTGCTCGGTCGTGAGGTCGTCCGCGCCCTGCGGCGCAACCACGATGCCGAAGTCCACATCGCCCGCGCGCACGCTGTCCAGAACGGCGCGCTGCATCTGGTCGACGAGGGCAAGCGCCACACCCGGATACGTTGCCTGCGACGCCAACAGCACACGCGGCATGAGCGTGGCCGAGATGGTCGGGGCGGCGCCGATGCGCACCCTTCCGGTCGTGCGGGCTTCCGCGCCATGCGTCTGCAGCAGGGCAATCTCGAGTTCGTCGAGCACACGGTCGAGACTGGCGGCGAGCGTCACACCGGCGTCGGTCAGGGCGACCTCGCGCGTGGTCCGGTCAACGAGACGCAGGCCAAGCTGTCCTTCCAGTTCATTGATGCACCGGCTGATGGCCGGTTGTGTCAGGCCGATCTCGGCCCCGGCGCGGCTGAAGTTCTTGCTGCGCGCCACGACCATGAAAACCTTCAGTTGTCTCAGCGATACGTTCATGTGCGATTGCCCTGCGGAAAATTAAGCGAACGAACCACCGCAGTGGCTCCGGCGCGCCGCGCTCGGCGGCGCGCCCCGTATTGCGCAAGTCAAACGGTCGCGGCGATCAGGCCGCTGCCTTGACCATCTCTTCGACCACTTTCTTCGCGTCGCCGAAGACCATCATGGTCTTGTCGAGGTAGAACAGGTCGTTGTCCAGCCCGGCATAACCCGCCGCCATCGAACGCTTGTTGACGATGATCGTCTTGGCCTTGTACGCCTCGAGAATCGGCATGCCGGCAATCGGCGACGTCGGATCGGTCTTCGCGGCCGGATTCACCACGTCGTTCGCGCCGAGCACCAGCACCACGTCCGTCTGACCGAATTCGCCGTTGATCTCGTCCATCTCCAGCACCTGGTCGTACGGCACTTCGGCTTCCGCGAGCAGCACGTTCATATGACCCGGCATGCGCCCTGCCACTGGGTGGATCGCGTAACGTACACTCACGCCCTTCTCGACGAGCTTGTCGGTCAACTCCTTCAGGGCGTACTGCGCGCGGGCGACAGCCAGACCGTAACCCGGCACGATCACCAGCGATTCGGCGTTGCTCATCAGGAATGCGGCGTCGTCAGGCGAACCCGACTTCACCGGCCGCTGCGGTTGATCTCCCACTGCGCCCCCCGCCCCCGCCTGGGCACCAAAGCCGCCGAGAAGCACGTTGAAAAACGAGCGATTCATGGCTTTGCACATGATGTACGACAGGATCGCGCCTGACGAACCCACGAGCGAACCCGCGATGATGAGCATCGGGTTGTTCAGCGAGAAGCCGATACCGGCGGCCGCCCAGCCCGAGTACGAGTTCAGCATCGACACGACGACGGGCATGTCCGCGCCGCCAATCGGAATGATGATGAGCACACCGAGCACGAAGGCGATGGCCGTCATGATGGCGAACGGCGTCCAGCTCTGCGAGACGAAGAACGCGCCGCCAAAGCCGAGCATCGCAATCGCCAGCGCCAGATTCACCATGTGCTGACCCGTGAAGACCACCGGCGCGCCCTGGAACAAACGGAACTTGTACTTGCCCGAGAGTTTGCCGAAGGCGATGACCGACCCCGAGAACGTGATCGCGCCAACGAACGTGCCGATGAACAGCTCGATACGATTGCCTGCCGGCAACGACGTCTGCCCCGCCGGCACAATGCCGAACGCCGCCGGTTCCGCCACCGCCGCCACCGCGATGCACACGGCCGCCAGACCGATCAGCGAGTGCATGGCCGCGACCAGCTCCGGCATCTTGGTCATCTCGACCTTGCGCGCGACGAACGCACCGATGCCGCCGCCGACCACGAGCCCCGCGAGGATCAATCCGAGTCCGGAGAAGTTGCCGTTCGAGAGTTTGCGCAACTCGAAGATCAGCGCCACGGTCGTCAGCGCCGCAATCGTCATCCCGATCATGCCGAACGC
>NZ_KB290501.1:0-3626 GCF_000282835.1 Pandoraea sp. B-6
CAGGTCGCCGCCGCACTGACGCTGCCCTGGCTGGCGCGCCGTCACGCCGATCGCCGTCGCTGGCTCACGCTCGCGCTTGCGTCCACGCTTGGCGGACTCATCGGGCTGGCGCTCGCACCGGTCGCCGCCGCGTGGGCGTGTGTCGGCGCCATCGGTTTCGGGTTGGGGGGCACCTTCTCGCTTGGACTCGTGCTTGCGCTCGATCATCATGCGCATCCGCGTCATGCGGCGGCGCTGGCGGCGTTCATGCAGGGCGTGGGCTTTTGCATCGCGGCGCTGGCGCCGTTCGCCGCTGGCGCGGTGCTCGATCGCACGGGCAGCTTCACGCCGTCGTGGATCGGACTCATCATGCTCAACGTGGCGTTGATCGCGCTGACGTGGCGCTTCGATCCCGCGGGCTATGCGTCGGCGCTTCGCTTGTCGCGCGACACGCCCGGCGGTCACCCTCAGCGCGCATGAGGCGCGCTGAATGCGCGCTCGACGCTCACTCGAAGCGCGCGCCCGGCGTATGCGCCGCACCTCTCGCGCGTTGCGCACGCGAGACACGTATCCCTTAGGCAAAATTCCTGCGGAGTCCCTACGCAATCCGCGCTAAGATTGTTCGTCGTGTGATGTCGCAGCGGGACGTCGGCGCGAGACCGTGATGCCTGGCCGATCGGCTGGATTCGGCCGGGCGCGTGCACCGCTGGATACCAAGGGAGAACGGATGCTCGGAATGTCGCGCGGGGCCGTGGGTCGATCGTTCGGGACGATGCTCGTCGCGCTCGGTGCCTGCAGTGTCGGCGTGGCCTTGCTCGCGTCGTTTCCCTCGCTGGCCGCGGCGGCGGACACGATCGTGCCGCGGCATCCGACCCTCGACGCCGCACCGACCGCGGCGCCTGTTTCCACGCCGAAAGCTTCCTCGCCGCCGACCGGCATCGACCAGCGTGTGCCGCGCAGCGATGGGGCGTATGCCAATCTTCATGTCTTCCGGCCCTCCTTGGCCTGTCGTGGCGTGGCGGTGCTGAGTCCCGGGGCGGGCGACGACCGCGACGCGCTTTCCTGGTTGGGCCGCGCGCTCTCGCAATACGGGTGGCTGACCGTGACCATGGCTCACAAGGAAAGCGGGCACGACTCCTTGCGCGATCGGGTGCGCAGCGGTGGATTGCGCGACGGTTTGCTGGCACTCACTACGGATCCCGAAGCTTACGGTGACCGTCTCGAAGACACCGGGGCGGCGCTGCACTGGGCGCGAACGCAGTGCCGCGCGGGACCGGCCGTCTTCGCGGGGCACTCCATGGGGGCGGCCACCGTGATGATCGAGGCCGGTGCGAAGAACAAGCTCGGGCTCGACAGCAACGACCGTTTCGATGGCTACATCGCGCTCTCCCCGCAGGGGCCCGGCCCGATCTTTCCGTCGGGCGCCTGGCATGACATTCGCAAGCCCGTCCTGTTGGTGACCGGCACACGTGACGCACCACTCGATGGCAAGTGGCAGACGCGCACCGAGCCCTACGCGGATCTGCCTGCCGGTTGCCACTGGCTAGCGGTCGTCGACAGCGCCACGCATTTCAATTTCGCCGGTTTCGGCTATGGTCACGGTGACATCGAGGCCAAGGTGCTGCCGCTGATCCAGCGGTTTCTCGACAACGTGCGCACGCAACGGTGCGCCGTCCCCACGCCGGCGACCGGTGTGAAATTCGAGGCGAAGTAACGCGGGCCCGTGCCCGCCCGAGGGCGAGCCGCTACCGGATGCCGTCAATCGAAGAACCGCTGCGGCATCGGCCGTGTGGGCAGGGGGAATGGGTGGGAAAGGGCGGGAAAGGCGGTGAAAGCCTTCCGTTTTGCCTATCGGTCACAAATCGTCACAAATTTGTGATGCGCCTGGAGCAGTGTCCCAGCGGACGATTGAGATAATGTGAGTGCCCGCTTCGAAGCTTTTGCGGATGTATCTTTCGTCAATCGGCAAATGAGCGGGTAAAATTGCGCGTTCGGCGCAAGCTGGCTACGGTCGGCACGCGCGTTTCACGCTATCTCCAATGCCGATGGAATTCCTGCTCAATTTCGTTTCCCGCATGATTTCCCGCCGTGCCTTGCGCCTGGCGCTCGCCGGCGTACTCAGTGGGTGCGCTCTGGTCAGCGGCGCCGCGCATGCCTTCTCGTTCGACGACGTTGCCAAGCAGGCGCGCACGCTTGCGAACAGCCGCTACAAGCCGAAGGATCCGAATCTGCCGAAGGCGCTGCAGAACCTCTCGTACGATCGCTATCGCAATATCCGCTTCAAGCCCGAAAAGGCGCTGTGGCGTGCGCAAAAGCTGCCGTTCGAGCTGATGTTTTTCCATGAGGGCTCGTACTACGACCGTCCGGTGAAGATCCACGAATTGGCCGGCAACAGTGTGCGCGAACTGCGCTACAGCCCCGACATGTTCGATTTCGGCGCGCTGAAGGTCGATCCCAAGCAGTTGCGCGGGCTCGGCTTCGCGGGGTTCCGCATCCACTTTCCCGTGAACACCCCGAAATACAAGGACGAAGTGATGGTCTTCCTCGGTGCGAGTTATTTCCGCGCGCTGGGCAAGAATCAGACCTACGGCTTTTCCGCGCGCGGGCTGGCACTCGACACCGCGCTCAATTCCGGCGAGGAGTTTCCGCGCTTCACCGAGTTCTGGATCCAGCGTCCGGCCCCTGGCGCCAAGGAGCTGACGATCTACGCGTTGCTCGATTCGCCGCGTGCGACAGGCGCCTATCGCTTTACGCTGCGTCCGGGCGTCGATACGACGGTGGACGTGAAGGCCGAACTGTTCCTGCGTGAGAACGTCACCAAGCTGGGCATCGCGCCGCTCACGAGCATGTTCTTCTTCGGCGAGAACCAGCCCGCGGCGGTGCCCGACTATCGTCCGGAAGTGCATGACTCGGATGGCCTGTCCATCGAGTCGGGCACCGGCGAATGGATCTGGCGTCCGTTAGTCAATCCGAAGCGTCTGCTCGTCTCTTCCTTCGCGTTGACGAACCCGGCCGGATTTGGGCTGCAGCAGCGCGACCGTGACTTCGGCGACTACCAGGATCTGGAGGATCGCTACGAATCGCGCCCGAGCGCCTGGGTCGAGCCCAAGGGCAAGTGGGGGCCGGGCCGGGTGGAGTTGGTGCAGATCCCGACCCCCGACGAGACCAACGATAATATCGTGGCGTATTGGGTGCCGGATGCGCCGCCCAAGCCCAAGCAACCGTATTCGATCGAATACCGGCTGTCGTGGCAGAAGGACAACGACAAGCGCCCGCCGATGGCGTGGGTGTCGCAAAGCCGGCGGGGGCACGGCTACCGGGGAAAACCAGACGACAGTCAGCTGTTCGCGCTCGATTTCGAAGGTCCGGCGCTCAAGAAACTGCCGGAAGATGCCAAGGTCGAAGGGAACGTATCCATCGATGGCAATGGCAAGATCCTCGAAGTGCAGACGCAGCGCAATGACGTCACGGGAGGCTATCGCGTCATGCTCCGCATGCGCCGCCTCGATGCCGAGAAACCCGTCGAAATGCGCGCTTACCTGCGCAACGGCAGTAATACCCTATCCGAAACGTGGAGCTACCTGTTACCCCCCGAATGAGCGACCGTTCCGACATTCCGGTCGACGAGTTGTACGTCGACCGGCTGC
>NZ_KB290501.1:3636-15365 GCF_000282835.1 Pandoraea sp. B-6
GCCCGCCGAGAAGCGCCGCGCCCTGTTGGCTCAAGCCAGGCGTGACGGCGGCGATTCGCTTGACGTCCTCACACGCTTGCAGCGTTTGCTCGCCGCGCGCGCTGTGAACGGCGCGGGCGATGTGCCGCCTGATGCCGACGATGCCATGGCCGATGCCACCAGCGCGGCGCTCGCCGAGGCCGCGGGGCAGACCGCCGCGCAGGCCGACATACCCGTTGCCACGGTCGGCGTGGCGACGGCCGCGTGGCATGCGCACAATATCGAGGAGATCGAATCCGGCAGCGACGCGGTGCTTGCCTCGCAATCGGTGCGTCTCGCGCTCACCGACGGCGGATCGCTCGCCGCCGCTGCCGGATTGAACGAAGTGCGTGGCGTACAAACCTTGCGCACCGCACCGCCGGTGCGCCGCACGTCACTCATTCCGCGCGCCTGGTCACTCAATCCGCTTGCGCGACTGTGGCGCAAACTGACCGGTCGCGAAGATCCCGATCCGCTCGTGCGCGACGCCCCGGATCCCAAAGGCCGATGGTCGCAAGCGGGCCGGCGCCGTCGCTGGACGCTGCTCGTGCTGATGATCGCGCAGACGGCGCTGGCCACCCATTTCATGGCGTCGGTGCTGCCGTATCACGGGGCCGATCCGCTCGAATTCTCCGTGCTCGTGCTGTTCGTGCTGCTCTTCGGCTGGGTTTCGGCCGGGTTCTGGACGGCGATCTTCGGCTTCTTCGTGCTGCTGTTCGGCGGCGAACGCCACATGATCTCGAAGATGGCCGCGGGCGATGCGCCGATCGCACCGGAGGCGCGCACCGCGCTCGTGATGCCGATATGCAACGAAGACGTCGGCCGCGTGTTCGCCGGGTTGCGTGCGACCTACGAATCGCTGGCCAAGACCGATTCGCTCGAACGCTTCGATTTCTTCATCCTGTCCGATTCGAACGAGGCCGACAATTGCACGGCCGAAGTCGACGCGTGGCAGGCGCTATGCCGCCAGGTGAACGGCTTCGGCCGTATCTTCTATCGTCGCCGTCAGCGTCGCGTGAAGCGCAAGAGCGGCAACCTCGACGACTTTTGCCGCCGCTGGGGCAGTGACTATCGCTACATGCTCGTACTCGACGCCGACAGCGTGATGAGCGGCGAATGTCTGACGAAACTGGTGCGCATGATGGAAGCGCACCCGAGCGCCGGCCTGATTCAGACCGCGCCGCTCGCCGCCGGACGCGAAACGTTTTACGCGCGCCTGCAGCAGTTCGCCGGTCGCGTGTACGGCCCGCTGTTCACGGCCGGCCTGCACTATTGGCAATTGGGCGAATCGCACTACTGGGGCCACAACGCGATCATTCGCATGGCGCCGTTCATGGCGCATTGCGCGCTTGCCCCGCTGCCGGGCAAAGGCGCCATGTCGGGCGCGATTCTCTCGCACGACTTCGTCGAGGCGGCGCTGATGCGACGCGCCGGCTGGGGCGTGTGGATTGCCTACGACCTGCCCGGCAGCTACGAGGAAATGCCGCCGAACCTGCTCGACGAACTCAAGCGCGACCGCCGCTGGTGCCAGGGCAATCTGATGAATTTCCGGCTGTTCCTGGCCGAGGGCATGCACCCGGTGCACCGCGCGGTGTTCGTCACCGGGGCGATGGCCTACGTGTCAGCGCCGTTGTGGTTCATCTTCCTGATCCTCTCGACGTGTCTGCTCGCCAAGCACACGCTGGTCGTGCCCGAATATTTCACGGCGCCGCGACAACTGTTCCCGGTCTGGCCGGAGTGGCATCCCGAGCGCGCGCTCGCATTGTTCTCGGCGACGGCCACGCTGCTCTTCCTGCCGAAGATCCTCGCCGTGGTGCTGATCTGGGTAAAGGGCGCGAAACGTTTCGGCGGGGCATTCGCGGTGACGGTGAGCATGTTCATCGAACTCGTGTTCTCGGCCGTGCTCGCCCCGGTGCGCATGCTGTTCCATACACAGTTCGTGCTGGCGGCGCTTACCGGCATTGCGATTCAATGGAAGTCGCCGCCGCGTGAAGACGCCGAGACGCACTGGGGCGAAGCGATTCGCCGCCACGGCCTGCATACCCTGATCGGGCTGGGGTGGGGGGGCATCGTCTACTGGCTCAACCCGGACTTCATTTGGTGGCTGATGCCCATAGTCGGATCGATGGCGATCTCGATTCCCGTGTCGGTGTTCTCCAGCCGGGTGTCGCTGGGGCGCGCGCTCAAGCGTGCGCGGCTGTTCCTGATTCCGGAAGAGTCATGGCCGCCCAAGGAGCTGCGCATGACGGAAAAATACACGGAGGACGCGCGCCAGCATGTCACCTTTGTCGACGCCGTCGTCGACCCGATGGCCAACGCCCTCGTGGCCGCGAGCGTGGTGCCGACCCTTGACGACACGAAGCGCGACGCCCGGCGTGCCGGCCGTGTCGAGACCGCGTTGCTCAAGGGACCGGCGAAGCTGACGAACACGCAGAAGTGGGAGTTGCTCAACGACCCGCGCGCGCTCGCAGCACTCCATCTGCTCGTGTGGACGGACCCGCGTGCGCATCGCGATTGGCGCGACGCGCGCACCGATGGGCTATCGCAGGGCTTTCTCGCGTCGGCCTGACCGGCAGACAGGCAGAGGCTGGCGGCAAGGAAAAAACGGCAAGGCATCGCGCCTTGCCGTTTTTTTCGTTTGCGGTACTCGCCCGTCGGGAGAGACGGGCCGCAGTACTGAACTATCGCGAGGGCAGGAAGTCGCGGGGGTTGAACGGCGTGCCCTTCTGGCGCACCTCGAAGTGCAACTTGACCGTGCCATGCGAGTCGGTGTCGCCCATCTCGGCGATCTTTTGGCCCTTGCTGACCGACGCCCCTTCCTTGACCAGAATGGCGCGGTTGTGCGCGTAGGCGGTGAGGTACCCGTTTTCGTGCTGCACCATCACCAGGTTGCCGTATCCGCGCAACCCGCTGCCTGCATAAACCACCTTGCCGGCGGCTGCCGCATAGATCGGGTCGCCCGCTTTGCCGCCGATATCGACGCCCTTGTTGCTGCTGCCATTGAAGTTTGCCAGCACCGGGCCATTGGCGGGCCAGACCATCGGAATCCGGTTGGTCGCCGTGCGTGGGGCAGCGGGCGCGGGAGCCGGCTTCGGGGTTGGGCGGGCTTGCGGCGCGGGTCTGGCGGCGCCGGACGCGGCGGCCGCCGCACCGGCCGGCGGCACGACACGCAGCACCTGACCGACTTCAATCTTGTCGGGATCGGTCAGGCCGTTCCAGCGCACCAGATCGGCGGCACTGGTATTGTTGGCGCGCGCGATGCCATAGAGGGTGTCGCCGGACTGCACGCGATAGCTTCCGGCGGGCACCGGGCCATAGGTCGGTGACCCGGCGCAGGCGGCGAGCGTCAGGCAAATGGCCAGACTGAGCGCGTGCGTGCGGCAACGGGACACCCAAGCCGGTTGGCTTGGCGTACGAGCGTCAGACGGCGACGGCGAGGGGCGCATGAGGCGAGTAGACTCCATCCGTAGGCGGGTATGGGGGTTGAGTGGCGCGGGCGCGGGAAAAAACGCCCATTGTACGGGCAGCAACCCTGGCTCGAACACCCGAAGCCCGCCCAAATCTCCCGCGAGGGCGAGAAATTGTTACGAGATTTGCAGGCCTTACCCTGTTGACAAACGACGCGTCTACACGTATAAAACCAACTGCAGATTGTCAAGCCGCGAAGTTGTTGTCAGACGTAGTTTTCCTGCTTCTCGCTGGTTTCTAGTCCTTCATTTTCCCTTGATTGTCAGCGCTCACGGGGTTATTTCGACCTCAAGCTATTGTTTTATTAGGAAAAAATATGGAAACCGGTATTGTTAAGTGGTTCAACGACGCAAAGGGCTTCGGCTTCATTACCCCGGACGCCGGCGGTGAAGACCTGTTCGCTCACTTCTCGGAAGTGAAGGTTGACGGCTTCAAGTCGCTGCAAGAAAACCAACGCGTGTCGTTCGAAGTCAAGACTGGCCCGAAGGGCAAGCAAGCTGCGAACATCAAGCCCATCTAATTGGCTTGAACGCATTCCCGTGATGCCGCGCCAGCCTTAGGCGAGGCGGCGTCCCGAGATCAGCAGGCCCGATGACGAAAGTCATCGGGCCTGTTTGTTTTTTGGCGTCTTTTTCGATTCGCATGGGACGTGCACGCGGACGATGCGACTGTCGCGGTTCGACGCTACAATGCCTGATCGAATTCGCGTGAGCCCTCGCGTGAGCCCTTTTCCGAGGCAATCATGAGCTTGCAAACATGGTGGCTGTATGTCGTCACCGTTTTTTTCGTCTCGGCGACGCCGGGACCGAACATGTTGCTCGTCATGACGCATGGCGCGCGTCACGGGCTGCGTCCGTCGCTCGGCACGATGGCCGGCTGCAT
Organism: Pandoraea sp. B-6; assembly: GCF_000282835.1. Taxonomy (NCBI): domain Bacteria; kingdom Pseudomonadati; phylum Pseudomonadota; class Betaproteobacteria; order Burkholderiales; family Burkholderiaceae; genus Pandoraea; species Pandoraea sp. B-6. The sequence goes on from NZ_KB290501.1 coordinate 8,005, forward strand.
GACGGCACTCATCGCCATGATGTCGGTTTCCGCGGCCGGACTGGGCGCCGTGCTCCGCGCGTGGCCGATGTTGTTTGACACGCTGCGCTACGTCGGTGCGGCATATCTCGTCTATCTCGGCTACAAGAGCTGGCGCTCACCCGTGGACGCGAATGCCGCGGCGCCGTCCGACGTGCCCGCCACGGCCGTGGATTCGAGCTTCGGCAAACTCTTCAAGTCGGGCTTCCTGGTCGCGGGCAGCAACCCGAAGGCCATTCTCTTCGCCGCGGCGTTCCTGCCGCAGTTCATCGACCCAACTGCCGCCAAACTCCCGCAGTTCTCGATTCTGCTCGGCACGTTCGCGGTGATCGAGGTGAGCTGGTATCTGGTCTACGCCACCGGCGGGCTACGCATCGCGCCGTACTTGCGCGAAGCGCGTGTGCTCAAGGCATTCAATCGCATCAGCGGCGGCGTGTTCATGGGTTTCGGCGCGTTGATGGCCGCGGTACATCGCTGATCCGACGGTAGCGTGCGGCAAAGGTCCGAGGGCGCGTCCGGGGTGTGGCGCGCGACACGGGACACCGCAAGTTTGTGGGCCGGAGCCCTCAATATTCCGGGCCAGCGACCGTTAACGTTTTTGACCAGATACATGAGACGGTGCGCCAGCGCCGACAGACACGCATTCGCACAGTGACGTCGTGAGGCGTCACGGGTTGCCGAGACTTTAATACGTACGGCTTGCGCCGCCCGGCGTGGTCCGTCACGGGGACAATTAGAAGATCAGGTATGGAAATGACAGAACCGCAGGTGACACCGGCGCCCACGGACAACGAAACGCAACTGCATGATTCGTATCGCATCAGCAATCCGCTGGAAATTGGCGGCGTGCTGCGCCATCTGGCGACCCGTGGCGATTTCATGACGGTGTACTTCGCGAACGGGCAGCGGCAACTGGTCACGCGCCTGCTCAAGGTCGAGCCGCAAGTGCGCGGCTTTTATTTCGACTGGGGCGGTGTGGAGGCGGAGAACCGGGCGCTGCTTGCCAACAAGCGCGCGCTGTTCGTTGGCGTGCCCGAAGGCATTCAGGTGCATTTCCCCATTGGCGATGTCGAGGAGCGCGAGTTCGAAGGGTATCCCGCCTTCTACGCCTCGTATCCGGAAACGCTCGTGCGTTTGCAGCGCCGCGATTACTTTCGCGTGAAAACGCCGATCCTTGATCCATACCCGTGCACGGTCAAATTCCCCGACGACACGCCGATGCGCCTGTCGGTGTTCGACCTGTCACTCGGTGGCGTTGGCTTGCGCACGAAGGCCGATGCGGCGGCCGAAATTCCGAAGGGCTCGATGCTCATGCACGTCGAGATCGAATTGCGCGACTACGGCACCGTCCAGGTGGACCTGGAAGTCTGTGCCATTCGCACGGTGCCGTTGGCGAAGGACGTCGAGTATCACATCGGCTGCCGCTTTATCGCGCTCTCGCGTACCGCCGAGTCGCGCCTGCAAAAGCTCATCACGCAGCTCGAACTCAATCGCAAGGCATTCGCGCGCGGCTAAGCGTTCGGTGTAATGCGATCCAACCGGCGCGTGCCTCTGCGGCGCCGGTTCGGTTCGCCGAGCGCCGCTGCGGGCGCGTCAATCGTCGCGTTGCCGGGTGACAGCGTGGGGCGGTTCGCCACGGGCTTCTCGTACCCCGTCGGGATAGATGCGTACCAGCACGATACGCGGCCCCTGCATCTTCTTCACGACAACGGAGAAGCCTTCGAAGTCGACCTTCTGGCCCTCGTGCGGCAAGTAGCCCAGCACGTCCATGATCAGGCCACCCACCGATTCCGCGTGCTCGCTCGGGATCTCGATGCCCAGCGAGCGTTCCAGCGTCAGGATGGGTAAGCTGCCCCGGCCGATAAGCGTGCCATCTTCCATGTGGGTCCAGTCGTCTTCCGTCTGGCGGAATTCGTCGCGGATCTTGCCGACAAGCGCCGAGAGCAGGTTGTCGAGCGTCAGGAAACCGATAGGCTTTTGGTCCGGCCATCCCACGATCGCGAAGTGGGGTGCGCCCCGGCGAAATCGGCGGAACAGCTCACGCGCCGGCATGTCGGGTTTCACGCGCTCCACGGGCCGCGCCATACTGCCCAGATCCTCGATCGATTGACCATGATGCTCCGCGAGGAACAGATCTTTCAGGTGCACCACGCCGAGCACGGTTTCGCCATCGTTGTCGAAGAATGGGTAGCGGCTGTAGCGGTGACGATAGGCCGTATCCATGTTCTGCGCGAACGTTGCATTGCGCCGGAAGCTGGCCACTTCGCTCATCGGATGCATGAGATCGGAGACGGTCAGATCGCTGAAGTCGATGGCGTAGGCGACCACATTCCAGTCGTCGCGCGACAGTTTCTCGCTCGATGCCCCCCGGCGCATGATCAGCTTGATTTCGTCGGCCGAGTAATGGGCATCGGTGCCGTGCGACGGATCGAGACCTGTCCAACGCAGCAAGCGGTTGGCGCTGTGGTTGAGAATCCAGATCGCCGGATACATCAGCCAGTAAAAGCCATAGAGCGGGGCGGCTGTCCAGACGGAGACGATTTCCGGCATGCGCAGGGCCATCGACTTCGGCGCGAGTTCGCCCACGACAATGTGCAGGTACGAAATCGTGAAGAATGCGATGAAGAAGGCGAGCGCATGAATCAGCTCCGCCGAGTTGACCCCCAGCGCGGCGAACAGCGGCGTGAGAATGCGCGCAAACGCGGGCTCACCGATCCAGCCCAGACCGAGCGAGGCGAGGGTGATGCCGAGCTGGCACGCGGAAAGGTAGGTATCGAGCTGGCTGTGAACCTTGGCCAGGATACGGCCGCGCCAACCGCGTTGGCGGGCGATGACATGAACGCGCGTCTGGCGCAGTTTGACGAGGCCAAATTCCGCCGCCACGAAGAAGCCGTTGAGCAACACCAGCAGTATCGCAGCGACGATCAGTAAAAAGTTTTCCAAAATATATGAAATGGGACATCAGGCCCGTCAGTATAAGTGACATTCGCCCGCGGAAATCAATTGCCGTGACGTTCCGGTGTGTTGTCGGTCAATTGCGTGGGATTCAAGGGGCTTTCGCGGTGGATGTCGGCAAGGCTGCGCGACTCAACGGCGGTCGATGGCCCGCCAGCCGGGCATGGCAAAGGCGTCGACGAGAAAGTCGATGAGGGCGCGGACCTTTGCGCTCAGGTACTTGCGCGAAGGATAGACGACGTAGACACCCATCTCGCCCTGCGTGTATTCGGGCAGGAATTCGACGAGCCGGCCGTCGCGCAAGGCGTCTTGCACGAGAAACGCCGGTTGCAGGATGATGCCCGCCCCGGCAACGGCGGCGGCCAGGCAGGTATCGCCGTTGTCGGCGATCAGCCGCGCGCGCGTGCGCACGGAAACCGGGCCGTCAGGGCCGTCGAAGCGCCATTCGCGCCGATGCGAGAAGTAGCTGTAGCCGACGGTCTCATGATGGGCCAGTTCGCTGGGATGCGGTGGCGTGCCATGCTGCGCGAGGTAGCCGGGCGAGGCGCACAGCACCAGCCGGGTACCCGCGAGCCGCCGATGCACCAGCGACGAATCGGGCAGGCGCGTGATCCGAATGGCCAGATCGTAGCCTTCGTCAACGATATCGACGAGGCGATCGCTCAGCGTGATATCGAGCGAGACTTGCGAATGTCGCGAGAGAAACGTGGGCCAGAGCGGCGCGAGATGCAGCACACCGAAGGTGTGCGGGGCGTTGATGCGCAGCGGCCCGGCCGGCAGACCGTCCTGCTCGCCCGCCATGGCATCGGCCTCGTCGAGTTCGGTGAGGATCTGACGGCAGCGCTCGACGTAACGCTGGCCCGGCTCGGTGAGCGACAGGCGTCGCGTGGTGCGTTGGAGCAAACGCGTGCCCAGACGCGCCTCGAGATCGGCCACGTAACGCGAGATGGCCGTCTTGGAGATGCCCAACGTTGCGGCGGCCTTCACGAAGCTGCCCGACTCGACCACGGCAATGAAGCTCTCGATCTCGCGAAGTTTGTTCATGCCGGGGCGGGGCTCCTCAGGAATGCGCACCGCGATGCGCGATCAGGCCGGTGGCCGGACAGGCGACGGCGCCGACGATGCCGCGACGGACAGGCCTGTCGCGACACCCCCGGTGCCGATGTCGTTATTGTGCCAGCGCGCTCACTTCGGCGAGCGACGGGGCGGCGTTGCCGAACGCGAACGCGTCCATGCGCAGCGCGCCGTAGGTGGCGCCGGTGTCGAAGTGCGTCTGACGGGCGGCATTGTCGGCTGCGCCCAGGGCAATATAGAGCGGTAGCAGATGCTCATCGGTCGGATGAGCGCGCTCGGCGTACGGTGCGCGGGCGCGATAGTCGAACAGGGCATCAAGGTCCATCGCCGCGAGATGCTCGGTGAACCAGGTGACGAATTCGGCCAGGTAGGGCGCGTCGGCACGGTCCTCCGACGGGGCGCGGAACACCTCGTGCAGGTTGTGGGTGAAGCTGCCCGACGCGAGGATGAGCGTGCCGTCCTGCGCGAGCGGCGCCAAGTGCTGTCCGAGCCGATATTGCTGCTCGGGACGTTCGTGCCGTTGCAGCGACAACTGGGTGACCGGGACATCCGCATCCGGGTAGAGGTAGCGCAGCGGCACCCAGGCGCCGTGATCGAGACCCCACTGGTCGTCGGTCGTCGCGGGCAGACCCGCGTCGCGCAGCATTTGCACCGTGCGCTCGGCGAGCGCGGGCGCTCCCGCGGCCGGGTACTCCAGTGCGTAAAGCTCGCGCGGGAAGCCGCCGAAATCGTGGATCGTGCGTTGTTGCGCCAGACTGCCCACGCGCAGGGCCGGCGTCGACCAATGCGGCGAAATCACGAGGATCTCGCGCGGACGCGGCACCGCACGCCCCAACGCCGTCAACAGTGGGCCGGTACGGCCCGGATCGACCGCGAGCAACGGCGAGCCGTGGGAGACGAAGAGGGTAGGAAGGGCAGACATGGCAATGACTCCAGCAAAAGAACGCTAACGAGAACCTGACGAGGCTATCAGGCGGTGCGAGCGCGGCGTACCGCGCAAGCGCCGTCCCCGAGCAGGGCCAGAACCAGCAGCGCCACCAGCCAGAACGCGGGGAATTCCCAGCCGCCGCCCTTGTTGGTGAACATCCAGCCGTTGTGGCCGTGCACCGATACGATGGTGCCGAGCATCAACGCCGCCAGCGGCAGCGCCGCCCAGCGCGCATAGAAGCCCGTGATCAGCATCAGGCCGCCGATCAGTTCCAGCGCCATCGTGACATACGCGACGAACGGCGGCAGGCCCAGCGAGCCCATGAATCCGACAAATCCGGGCACGGTAAATACGAACACCTTGAGCGACAGATGGGCGAGGAAGAGGATACCCAGCGATACGCGCAGCAACAGTGCGGCGTAGGGGGCGGTTTTGTTGTCGATCATGACAGGCTCCGGCAAAGGAATCGAAGTAAGGGTCGGCTCAGCCATCAATGCGATGACTGACTTGGCTTCGATTTTAGGGAGTGCCATCGTTTAGATAAACGGGCATATTGGGGATTGATTGTCCCTTGCATGGGGACAATCAATCGTTGCCGCGGAGGTGAATCGGGATGATCGCGCCGGCGCTCAGGCCGACGCGATCATCCGGTCGAGCAGTTCGATCCAGTGTTGAACCGGCGCGTGATCGCGCGCGTGCTCGCCCTTGGCGGTCGCCTGCAAATGACAGATGCAGCCGACGTTGGCGGAGACGACCAGTTCGGGCTCGAGGGCGTCGAGCGCCTTCCACTTCGCGTCGCGCAGTTGATGCGACAACGTTGGCTGCGTGACCGAATAGGTGCCCGCGGAGCCACAGCAGATATGGCTGTCCTGCGGCAGCATGACGCTCACGCCAACCCCGGCGAGCACCTTCTCCACCACGCCCTTGAGTTGCTGGCCGTGTTGCAGCGTGCAGGGGGGATGGTAGGCAATCTTGCCGGTTTTGCGGCTCGGCACGCGCTGTTGCAGGGCTTCCAGGTTATCGAGCAGCACTTCCGACAAATCTCGTGCGAGTTCCGAGACGCGTTGCGCCTTGCCTGCGTATTGCGGATCGTGACGCAGCAGATGGCCGTACTCCTTGACCGTCGCGCCGCAGCCCGACGCGTTGATCACGATGGCTTGCACACCCGCTTCGATCTCGGGCCACCAGGCATCGATGTTGCGGCGCGCATCGTCGAGACCGTCGTCCTGATAGTTCAGATGCAGGCGGATCGCGCCGCAGCAACCGGCGGCCGCCGGACGCACCATTTCGATCTCGAGTGCGTCGAGCACGCGGGCGGTGGCCTTGTTGACGTTCGGCAGCATGGCGGGCTGCACGCAGCCTTCGAGCATCAGCATGCGACGGGTGTGCGTGCCCTGCGGCCAACTGCCCGAGCGCTGGCGATGCGGCACCTTCTCGCGCAGCGAGCGCGGCAGCAGTGACCGGAACTGCTGGCCCAGGCGAAGGGCAGGCGAGAACAGCGTACGATTGGGCAGCACGCGGGCGAGCGTCCAGCGCAGCGCGCGCTCACCGGCGGGGCGACAGACCTTGGCGTCGACATGACGGCGGCCGATGTCCACGAGCCGGCCGTATTGCACCCCCGACGGGCAGGTTGACTCACAACTGCGGCAAGTCAGGCACCGATCCAGGTGGCGCTGCGTTTCACGCGTCACGGGCTGGCCCTCGACCATCTGCTTGATGAGATAGATGCGCCCGCGCGGGCCGTCGAGTTCGTCGCCCAGTAATTGGTAGGTCGGGCACGTGGCGGTGCAAAAGCCACAATGCACGCATTTGCGGAGAATGGCTTCGGCTTCGTCGCCGTCTGGCGTTTGACGGAGAAAGTCTGCGAGGTTCGTTTGCATCGTCGTCTTTAGCGGTACAGCCGATGGCGGTTGAAGATGCGGCTCGGGTCGAACGTGTGCTGCAAACGCTTGCCGATAGCGTGCAGCGCGGCCGATGGCGGGGTAAATACGCCAGCCGACTTGTCGCCGTGGCGAAACAGCGTAGCATGCCCGCCCACCGCTGCGGCAATCGCGCGCACATCGGCGGCGGCGCGCGGTGTGATCCACCAGCGTTGCGCGCCCCCCCATTCGATCAGGTGCTCGTCGCCGTGGGCGAGTGGCGGCGTGGTCGAGGGCACCGACAGACGCCAAAGCGGTTGGCCGTCTCCCTTGATCGGCGCGCTCGCGAAGAACGGGTGCGTCTGCTCGCGCAGGGTCTGCCAGAACGCATGCGCTTCGAGGGCATCGACAGGTTCGCCACCCATCGTGGCGCGCGCTGCGGCGATGGCCGCCGCGGCACCGCCAAGGCGCACGCGCAGCACGCCGTCGTGCCACGCCGAACCCATCAGGGGCAGCGGCTGAGCGGC
>NZ_KB290501.1:15488-16156 GCF_000282835.1 Pandoraea sp. B-6
AGCGCGCCGGCGAGCACCCGGGAGATGTCGTAACCCGCGACGTTCTTCATGACCTGCCCACCGAAATGCAGCACTTGGCCCTGACCGTTCATGACGACGGCGCCGAGGACAAAGTCGCGCGGTGCGCCGACGTGCGGCCGGCGAGGGCCGGCAAGGCCGGCCGCAATGCAGCCGCCGAGCGTTGCCCCTGACCCGAAATGGGGCGGCTCGAACGGCAGAATCTGCCCGCGCGCGCCCAGCGCCGATTCGATCTCGGTCAGTGGCGTGCCCGCGCGGGCGGTGATCACCAGTTCGGCCGGATCGTACGAAACGATGCCGCGATATGCACGCATGTCGAGCGGCTCGCCCGTGGGCGTCTGGCCGTACCAGTGCTTGGTGCTGCCACCCTGGATGTCAAGCGGTGTGCCGCTGGCGGTGGCGGCGAGCACGCGCTCGCGTATCGCGGCGAGCACTTGCGCCGCCGCTTGCGTATCCACGTCGGGCAACGCGAGGGAAGGGGCTTGCGACATCAGAACCTCGGCAATTCGGGATGGGGCAACAGGCCGCCGCGCACGTGCATCTTGCCGTACTCGGCGCAGCGCGCACGTGTGGGAATGCCCTTGTCGGCGTTGAGCAGGCCGGCGGGGTCGAAGGCACGCTTCACGCCAAAGAAGGCATCGCGCTCTTCC
>NZ_KB290501.1:16168-87265 GCF_000282835.1 Pandoraea sp. B-6
TTGCACGCACATCGCGTTGATCTTCTCGATCCCCACGCCATGCTCACCGGTCACCGTGCCCCCCAGCGCCACACAGGCTTCGAGAATGTCGCTGCCGAACGCTTCGGCGCGGTGCCACTCGTCGAGATCGTTGCCGTTGAACAGAATCAGCGGGTGCATGTTGCCGTCGCCGGCGTGAAAGACGTTGATACAGCGCAGGCCGTATTGCACTTCCATCGCTTCGATGCGCTTGAGCAGCGTGCCGATGGTCCGGCGCGGGATCGTGCCGTCCATGCAGTAATAGTCCGGCGAGAGTCGTCCGGCGGCGGGGAAGGCGTTCTTGCGTCCGGACCAGAAGCGCAGACGTTCGGCTTCCGATGTGGACACCTGGATGCGCGTGGCGCCCGACGCCCGCAGCACCGCCGAGACCCTTGCGATTTCCTCCGCGACTTCTTCGGGCGTGCCGTCCGACTCGCACAGCAGAATGGCGGCCGCGTCCAGATCGTAGCCTGCGTGAACGAACGCCTCCACTGCCTGGGTGGCTGGCTTGTCCATCATCTCCAGGCCGGCCGGGATGATGCCCGCCGCGATGATGGCGGCGACGGCGTTGCCGCCCGCCTCGACATCATCGAAGCTGGCCATGATGACTTGCTGCACCTGCGGCTTCGGCACGAGCTTCACGGTAATTTCCGTGACCACGCAGAACATTCCTTCGCTTCCGATGAACACGGACAGCAGGTCGAGTCCCGGGGCGTCGAGGGCGTGCGAGCCGAATTCCACGATCTCGCCGTCCATCGTTACGGCGCGCACACGCAGGACGTTATGCACCGTCAGGCCGTATTTCAGGCAATGCACGCCGCCGGAGTTCTCTGAGACGTTGCCGCCGATCGTGCAGGCAATCTGCGACGATGGATCCGGTGCGTAGTAAAGCCCATAAGGCGCGGCCGCTTCGGAGACGGCGAGGTTGCGCACACCGGGCTGAACGGTGGCGGTACGTGCGTAGGGATCGACTTCGATAATGCGTTTGAATCGGGCGAGCGACAGCACGATGCCGTCGGTGATCGGCATGGCGCCGCCCGACAGCCCCGTGCCGGCGCCGCGCGGCACGACGGGCACATTGTGCGCGTGGCAGGCCCGCAGGATGCGGCAAACCTGATCCTCGTCGGCAGGCAATACCACGGCAAGCGGGAGCTTGCGGTAGGCCGCCAAGCCATCGCATTCGTACGGCGTGATCTGTTCGCGGTCGGTCAGCCACTGAGCGTCGGGCACGGCGGCACGCAGTGCCGCCAGCCGGGCGGCGCGCGTGGTGTCGTCAATCGTCTCGAAGACCGGCTCGTCGTCGACGCGCATGGGCACCGGCGGCGAAGCTGACGACGACGGGACCGGGCGCGGCGGACTCAGCGGCGCGGAGGGAGGCGGGGGCAACGCATTCGATGTCATCAGGCGGGCTCTCGGACCATCGTTAACGTGGGGCGACGTTTCGCGGATTGTTGGTCTACTGGTAGACTGGTCGACCAGTTGTCGAATGATGCTATCGTAAAGGGAATGATCCGATTTCGACTACAGGGTAAACCCTTGGTATGAGGGGCATCCCTGAGCGAAGCCGGGCATCTGGCTGCGCGCCTGCCCTGAGCGAAGCGTCATCCTGTATCGTCGTGTCTGTGATTTTTCCGTCGAGAACCGAAGCCGACATGTCGTCCAACGAGTCGTCCTTGCCTATGTCTTCCTTCCCTGCCAGCGAATCTTCGGGCACCGCCGCGAGTTTTGCGCCGGTCACGCCGCCGCCGCGTCTGCGTCTGTCCGACATGGTGTACGAACAACTGGAGACGATGGTCGTCGAAGGCCGGCTCGCCCCCGGCTCGGCGCTGCCGTCCGAGCGCGATCTGGCGCAGCAGATGGGCGTGTCGCGCCCGTCCCTTCGCGAAGCGCTACTGCGACTGGAGTCGCGTGGCCTGATCGTGGGGCGCGCCGGTGGCGGGTATCTGGTCGCCAATGCCAGCCAGCCGCTGCTCGCGGAACCGTTGTCTCAATTGATGTCGCGACACAGCAAGACCGTCGACGACGTGCTGGAAATGCGCGAAGTGCTCGAAGCCAAGGCGGTCGAGCTGGCGGCCGCACGGGCAACGCCCGAGGACATCGCGCGGCTCGCACAAGCGCTGGAAGCGCTCGAAGCGGCCTATGCCGCAGGGCGCGATGGTCTGGACGGCGAGGGCGAGGCCAAGGGACAGTCGTTGCTCACCCGCGTACCCGAACTCGACGCGCATTTCCATCTGGCGCTGGCGGAAGCCACGCACAACCTTGTGCTGGTGCACCTGATGCACGCGATCTTCGAGCTGTTGCGCGGCTCGGTGGTCGACAACTACCGCGCCATCGTCGGCCATGGCGCGGATCTGGCCGAGCTGATCGAACAGCACCGTCGCATCTTCACCGCCGTGGCGTCGCACGACGCCACCGTTGCGCAACGTTCGCTGCGCGAACATCTCACCTTCATTCGCAACCACTCAGGCGACGTCGAGCCGGTCTAACGCAATTTTTCTTGCCGGCGAGTCACCTCGCCGACGGTTGGCGGCCCCCCCTAAAACATCATCGTTTTCCCTGAGCCTGCACCCGGCGGTGCGATACCGCCTGAGGGGGTGTCACGCCTCGTTCCGGCGCGCAATGTCCTGCAAGGCCCCGATTTCCGTGCGTTTGCCGGTTATCGGGCGCTTACCCCGACGCCGTCCAGGCGTCCGAATCGGGGCCGACGGCAACCGGAATGTGGGCGCTCTCGGGTTGACAGTGCCCCGGTCATGGACTACTTTTGGAACCATAAAAATACTTAATTCGATATATTGAATCTTGTATATCAGATGAAGAGCGTCAAAATGGTCCCGATAAGACTCGTGAATTCCTTCGGGCAAGGGCTGAATTGACGCCGTATTTTCTGGAGACATTCGTTGGGTAAGCACGCATTTCCTTTCGGGCAGCATTCATGCGACGGTTTATCCGCACCGGCTGCCCTGTCGTATCCGCCGTTGGCGTCTGAGTTGGTGGTTCAGCGCTACGGTCTTCCTCATCTCCCTGCCGCCCGTTGTGGGCAGGCGATCCGGCGATCACGCGTCTGCGAGGCGCGCTCGCCTGAGTGATGGGACGTGGCCTGCGATGTGACTCATGGGAATCCATCGCGACCCGCTGACAGCGCAGGCCGTTTCCCACTCGAATTGATTCACCCGTCACCCTTCGGCAGCCGGCAACTTGCCGGCGCGGGCCTAAAGCCTGCGTCGCCGCGCCGAAGTGGGGGCCGGAAGCGTCCTTTGGCGCTTCCGAAAGTCAGTCAGCCGGGGCTCAAGCCCTGCGAGCGCGCCGCCAGGCAGCGTTCCGTGATCAAGCGGCCACGCATGAGCCGCATGTAGCGCCAGGAGGCGTGTCGTATGCGCGATTCCCCCACGTTGGGGCGCGAGACGGCACGCGATGACGGCGGGTACCGCACAACGAAGCGCGGGCCGGCGTCAATCGTCTGACAGGAACAGGAGGCAAGTCATGCAAGCAAATGGACAACCGGAGGAGAAGACCTCTTTTCTGGGAGGGCGCTGGTCACAACTGGTGATCGGCATCATCTGTATGGGCCTGGTGGCCAATCTGCAATATTCGTGGACGTTGTTCGTCGAGCCGATGCAGGCGAAGCATCACTGGGGTGTCGCGGCCATTCAGGTGGCGTTCTCGATCTTCATCGTGGTGGAAACCTGGCTCGTGCCGATCGAAGGCTGGCTGGTTGACCGCTTCGGGCCTCGGCCGGTGGTGGCGGGTGGCGCGATTTGCGTTGGCCTGTCGTGGATCATGTACTCGTACGCCGAAACGCTCGCCGTGCTGTACACGGCGGCCGTGATCGCGGGTATTGGCGCTGGGTGCGTGTATGGCACCTGCGTGGGTAACGCACTGAAGTGGTTCCCGGACAAGCGCGGTCTGGCCGCCGGTCTGACCGCCGCCGGGTTCGGCGCCGGTGCCGCGATCACGGTGATTCCGATTGCCAATATGATCCGCGGATCGGGTTACGAGGCAGCGTTCTTCAACTTCGGCATCGTGCAGGGCGTGGCGATCTTCATCCTCGCGTTGTTGCTCGTGAAGCCGCGTGCGCCGAAGGGCCTGACCGTGTCGCGCCGCACTCTGTCGACGAAGGTGGACTACAGCTCGGGGCAGATGATTCGTACGCCGGTGTTCTGGGTGATCTATGTTTGCTTCGTCGCCGTGGCCGCTGGCGGTCTGATGGCGACGGCGCAGATCGGCCCGATCGCGAAGGATTTCGGTATTGCATCGATGCCGATGACCCTCTTCGGTGCGACGCTGCCGCTGCTCACGATGACGCTGTCGATCGACAATCTGTGCAATGGCTTTACACGCCCGCTGTGCGGCTTCGTCTCGGACAAGATCGGACGTGAGAACGCCATGTTCATCATCTTCCTGGGTGAAGGGCTGGCGATGCTGGGCTTGATGCACTTCGGTCAGAACCCGTACATGTTCGTGTTCTTCGCCGCGATGACGTTCCTGTGCTGGGGCGAGATCTTCTCGATCTTCCCGGCGCTGTGTGCGGACACGTTCGGTAGCAAGAACGCGGCGTCGAACGCGGGTACGCTGTACACGGCCAAGGGTACGGCATCGTTGCTGGTGCCGCTGGCCTCGGTGCTCGCCGTCGGCGGTCACTGGGATCGTGTGTTTATCGCGGCGGCGATCATCAGCATCGCCGCGGCCGTGGGCGCGAAGTTCGTGCTCGCGCCGATGCGCCGACGCTGGATTGAAAGCGTGAACAGCAACGAGGTGCAGACCTCGGCGAATCGCCCGGTCGCGATGGGGGCGCCCGCAAGCGAGTAAGCACGTTGTTCAGGAAGTCAGAGAGCGGGGCGCCGGAGACGGTGCCCCGTTTTTGTTTGCGCGCTCGGCGGGAGGGGGTGTTCGACCGATGCTGCGGGCGCCACCGAAAACAAAAAAGCCTCGCCGATCGGCGAGGCTTTCTGCGTTTTGGCTCCTCGACCTGGGCTCGAACCAGGGACCTACGGATTAACAGTCCGGCGCTCTACCAACTGAGCTATCGAGGATCAAACTTGGGTGCCGCACGCCGCTGTCACGGCGCATCGACTAAAACAAAAGCCTCGCGTGCGCGAGGCCATCGCTTTGAAATGCTTGGCTCCCCGACCTGGGCTCGAACCAGGGACCTACGGATTAACAGTCCGGCGCTCTACCAACTGAGCTATCGGGGATCAAAAGAGAAAGAGATTATAGGGGCGGCCTTCGCACACTGTCAACACCGGGTGCGCATTTTTCTGCGCGTGGCGCGCGACGTCCGCCCAAGTCGCCCGAGGCTTAGCGCTCGAGCAAATGAAGCTTTTCGGTGACGTCCTTCCACTGATCCGCGTCGGGCAGGGACGGCTTGGTCTTGGTGATGCTCGGCCAGTTCGGGGACAGTTCCACGTTCAAGGCGATGAAGGCTTGCTGGTCGCCCGGCACGTCTTCTTCGGCATAAATGGCGTTCACCGGGCACTCGGCCACGCAGACGGCGCAATCGATGCACTCGTCCGGATCGATGGACAGGAAGTTCGGGCCTTCGCGGAAGCAGTCCACGGGGCAGACGTCCACGCAATCGGTGTATTTACATTTGATGCAGCTTTCGGTGACAACGTGCGTCATGCCAACAACTCCAGAGTAGGGCGCGAAACGGCTTCGAACGGCCGTTAAAGGCGTTATTGTAACGCAGCCAGGGGCGGCAGGTGCGAGAGCCGAAGCGCTTCGCGCGCACGCCGCGGCGTCACCCGGTGCCCGGCGCGGACGTCATGCGTGCCACCGCTTTGCGGTACGATGTCTGCTCTTCCTGCGCGCCGCGTCGTGGCTGTCTTGCCGATCGGCAGCGTGCGCTGCTTTCTGTTGCGTGTTCCTCGCGAAGTCTGTCGTCATGATCATCACGTCGCTGCTCGATACCGATCTCTACAAGTTCACGATGATGCAAGTGGTGCTGCATCATTTTCCCGCAGCGCAAGTCGAATACCGCTTCAAGTGTCGCACCGAAGGTGTGGACCTCACGCCGTATGTCGACGAGATTCGCGACGAGATCCGCCTGCTGTGCGGGCTGCGTTTTACCGAGTCCGAACTTCGTTACCTCGGTGCGATGCGCTTCATCAAGAGCGATTTCATCGACTTTCTCGACCTGTTCCATCTGAACGAGAAGTACATCACGGTGCAGCCCTCGCCAAAGGGCAACGGCGAGATCGACATCACGATTCGCGGGCCGTGGCTGCATACGATCCTCTTCGAGATCCCGGTGCTCGCCATCGTCAACGAAGTGTATTTCCGCAACACACAGCGCAAGCCCGCCTACGACGAAGGCCGTCAGCGGCTCAAGGACAAGATCGGCATGCTGGCGGGCCGCGTCGATTATCGCGACTGCAAGATCGCCGATTACGGTACGCGACGCCGCTTCTCGAAGGAGTGGCACGAGGAAGTGATTCTCACGCTGCGCGACGAACTGGGCGAACAGTTCGCGGGCACGAGCAACGTGTACTACGCGCTCAAGCTCGGGCTCACGCCGCTCGGCACGATGGCCCATGAGTACCTTCAGGCCTGTCAGGCGCTCGGGCCGCGTCTGCGCGACTCACAGATCTTCGGCTTCGAGACGTGGGCGAAGGAGTATCGCGGCGACCTAGGCATCGCGCTGTCCGACGTCTACGGTATGTCCGCCTTTCTGCGTGACTTCGATATGTATTTCTGCAAGCTGTTCGACGGTGCCCGTCATGATTCCGGCGATCCGTTCGTCTGGGGTGAGCGCCTGCTGGCGCACTACGCAGAGAATCGCGTCGACGCGCATACGAAAACCATGATCTTCTCGGACGGCCTCGATATTCCGAAGGTCCTGCAGCTTTTCGAGCGGTTCCGCGACCGTTGCAAGCTCGCCTTCGGCGTGGGAACGAACCTCACCAACGATCTGGGCTATCAGCCGTTGCAGATCGTCATCAAGATGGTGCGCTGCAACGGTCAGCCGGTGGCGAAGCTCTCGGACTCGCCGGGCAAGAATATGTGCGACGACGATGCTTATCTGGCGTATCTGCGTCAGGTATTCGAGATCGCGCCGGCGTCAGCGGCCGGCGTGTGACGTTCGATGCCTGCCGCCTGGTCCGAGCGTCGCGCCAGAGCATTCCGATAGTGCGCGAACGCGCGTCGCGCCCGCAAGGGCAGCCGTTATAATTGCGCATCGCCCGCCGAACTTGCAACGGTGGCCTTTCGAGAGACGATAAGCGACGACGTTGGCCGCACACCGGCACGTCGGCTTCACAGGACAGCCCATGGATACCTCCGACGCCCGCAATCGCATCTTTGCCCGCATCCGCAATGCTCAGCATCGTCCCGATGCCGCGCGCGCGAACGAGCAGGCGGCGGCAGAGGACTACCTGGCACGGCATCCGCAGGGACCGCGTCCGGCCATGTCGGACGATCTCGTCGCCACGTTCATCGACAAGGCGCAGGCGCTCTCGACGACGATCGCGCGCGTGCCGGGCATGAGCGACGTGCCGCCCGCGGCCGCGACGTATCTGCAGGCCAACGGCCTCACGGACCAGGCGGTGGCGTGGCCGACCTTGCGCGAACTCGATTGGGCGAATGCGGGGTGTCGCGTGGAATTCCGCAAGCCGCAGGGCGACGATCTGGTCGGCATCACCGGTTGCTTCTGCGCCATCGCTGAAACCGGCGCGTTGATGATGATGTCGGGCCCCGAGACATTTGCGTCGGCCACCCTGTTGCCCGAAACGCATATCGCGGTTGTGCCCGCGTCGCGCATCGTCGCCGGCCACGAGGACGGCTTCGCGCTCATGCGTAGCGAGCGCGGTCAACTCTCTCGGGCCACGAACTTCATTGCGGGCCCGTCGCGGACGGCCGACATCGAACAGACGCTGGTGCTGGGCGCCCACGGTCCCTACCGAGTGCATCTCATCATCGTCGACGGTGCCTGAGGCACGACGCCGTCGCATCGGCCCGCGACCGCGGGCCAACACCCAATGACTCCTTGCACCAGCGCGAATGTCGATACGCGATGGGGGGAAGGCTTTCGAGAATCGCCCGCCCGCTTCGGTATTTGATCCGCCGGGCCGTGCGGGACCTTGGTTTGAGATATTTCCCAAGGTTGCGCCATTTCGGGCACTCCTGCTTTGCGGGCGACTCGTACATCGTCGACGATCAATCAATAGGAACCAAGAACAATGCATAAGGGGATAGGGCGCATATTGGGAGCGGCGGGGCTGGCATTGGCAAGCCCCGCGGCGTTTGCTGCCGGGCCGGACGGCGCACAACTCGTCGCCTGGTGGGGCGTGCCGTTTGCCGGACTGCTGCTCTCGATCGCGATTGGGCCGCTGCTGGCGCCGGCGTTCTGGCATCACCATTTCGGCAAGATCGCGGCGTTCTGGGGCGCGGCATTCCTGGTGCCATTCGCATTGGTGTTCGGCGTGGGCGCGGCCTGGTATGGCGCTGTGCATGCCGTTGTCGCGGAGTACATACCGTTTGTCGTTCTGCTTACGGCGCTGTTCACCGCGGCCGGCGGCATCTGCGTGCATGGCAACCTGCGCGGCGGGCCGTGGCTCAACACCGGGCTGCTGACGCTGGGCACCGTGCTGGCCAGCATCATGGGCACGACGGGCGCGGCGATGCTGCTGATCCGTCCGCTTATCCGCGCAAACGACAACCGCAAACACAACGTGCACGTCGTCGTGTTCTTTATCTTCCTTGTGGCGAACGCCGGAGGCTCGCTGACGCCGCTGGGCGATCCGCCGCTGTTCCTTGGCTTCCTGCAAGGGGTCGACTTCTTTTGGACGACCGCGCACATCTGGCCTGAGACGCTGTTCATCTGCGCGGTGCTGCTGGTGCTGTTCTTCCTGATCGATAGCTACTACTTCCGGCAGAAGAGCGAGCCTCTGATCGAGGCAATGGATCCGACGCCGCATTCCGCGCCGCTGCGACTCGAAGGCAAGCGCAACTTCGTGCTGCTTGCCGCTGCCGTGGGGCTCGTGCTGATGAGCGGGGTCTGGAAGCCGGGCGTCGAGTTCGACATCTTCGGTACACCGGTCGCGTTGCAGAACCTCGCGCGCGACGTCGGGCTGATCGTGGTGACGTTGATGTCGCTGGCGATCACGCCGCGCACGGCGCGCGAGGGTAACGACTTCAATTGGGCGCCGATGAAGGAGGTCGCCAAGCTGTTCGCCGGTATCTTCCTGACCATCATCCCGGTGGTTGCCATTCTGCGAGCGGGGGAAGCCGGCGCGCTTGGCTGGGTCATTCGTCTTGTCACGGGGCCGGGCGGTGCGCCGGACAACGTCATGTATTTCTGGGCGACGGGCCTGCTCTCGTCGTTCCTCGACAATGCGCCGACGTATCTCGTGTTCTTCAATACCGCTGGTGGCGATGCCGCAACGCTGATGACCACCGGTGCGGCAACGCTCGCGGCGATTTCGGCCGGTGCGGTGTTCATGGGCGCTAACACCTACATCGGTAACGCGCCGAACTTCATGGTGAAAGCCATCGCGGAGCAACGCGGCATTCGCATGCCGAGCTTTTTTGGCTATATGCTGTGGTCGGGCGCGATTCTGCTGCCGCTGTTCGTATTGACGACCCTGATATTCTTCTGAGCCGCGATGGTGTGACGCGGTCAACCTTTGCGAGACAACTGGTGAAACCGAAGATCCTGGTAGCCCGAGCCATTTTTCCCGACGTGATCGAGCGTCTGGCGCAGTATTTCGAGGTCGAGCGCAACGACGCCGATACCGTGTATTCGAGCGACGAATTGCGCGCACGTCTGGCCGACAAGGCCGGCGCGATCACCACGGCGAGCGAGCGCATCGACGCATCGGTGCTCGCCGGTGCGCCACAGCTGCGTGTGGTGGCCAATATGGCCGTGGGTTACAACAACTTCGATATCGAGGCGATGACCGCCGCTGGCGTCATGGCGACGAACACGCCCGACGTGCTCAACGAGACGACGGCCGACTTCGGCTGGGCGCTGTTGATGGCGACGGCCCGTCGCGTGACCGAGTCCGAGCGGTGGTTGCGCGAAGGACATTGGGATAAGTGGGCCTACGATATGTTTCTCGGCGCCGACGTGCACGGCAGCACGCTGGGCATCATAGGCATGGGCCGTATCGGACAGGCGATTGCGCGCCGCGCAATGGGCTTCAACATGCGTGTTGTGTACCACAATCGGTCGCGTCTCGATGCGGCAACGGAAGCGGCATGCCAGGCAAGCTTCGTCGACAAGGACACGCTGCTGCGCACGGCGGATCACGTCATCCTCGTGCTGCCTTACTCGGCCGCAACGCATCACACGGTGGGTACCGCCGAGTTGGCCCTCATGAAGCCGACGGCAACGCTGGTCAATCTGGCGCGCGGTGGCATTGTCGATGACGCGGCGCTCGCGGCCGCCCTTGCGGGCCGGCAGATTGCCGCTGCGGGCCTCGACGTCTTCGAGGGCGAGCCGAAGGTGCATCCCGATTTGCTCAAGGTGCCGAATGTCGTGCTGACGCCGCATATCGCGAGTGCCTCGGTGGCGACGCGTCGCGGCATGGCAAGTCTGGCGGCCGACAATCTGATTGCGGCGTTGGGATTCGGGGCGGCGGCGGGCAAGCCGCCGTGCCTGCTGAACCCGGCGGCGCGCCGATCGTAGCGGCACCCTGCAGGCATCGGCAGGTATGGGCCGGCATCGGCAGCAGGATCGAAGGGCATCAACGGGAGTCGCAACGCGATGGTAGAGATGGGGTGGGTGGCGCTGGCAGCGCTGAACTTGTTGGTGATGATCGCGATTGCGGTGAAGGTCTGGCAGCGCGGCGGCGATTCGACGTTGCGCGAGACGCTCGTCGACGCGCTGGCCCATGTCCGGGATGATTTGCTTCAGGCGGCCGATCGCAGCGAGCGTGGCCTGCGCCAGGAGTTCGCGGAAACGGCGCGTGCCGCACGCGGCGAGCAAAGCGCGCAGATGGCGCAGTTCCAGCAGACGCTGGCCGCGCAGATGACGAGCGTGGCGACGGTGCAGAACAACCAGATCGACGCGTTTGCACAACAGTTGGCGAAGCTTACCGAAACGAATGCTGCCCAGCTCGACGCGGTGCGTCAGAGCCTGGTGCTCAACGGACAGCAGATGCGCGAAGAGCAGGCGTCGACGTTGCGCCGCTTCGGTGAGGCGCAGCATGAACAACTCACACAATTGGCCGAGGGCAACGAGCGGCGCCTGGCCGAAGTGCGTGCCACACTCGAACAGAAGCTCAAGGACATCGAGGTCAACAACGCGGCGAAGCTCGAAGAAATGCGCCGCACCGTCGACGAAAAGCTCCATGCCACGCTCGAGCAGCGACTCGGCGAGTCGTTCAAGCTGGTCTCGGACCGGCTGGAGCAGGTGCATCGCGGCCTGGGCGAGATGCAGACGCTCGCCGCCGGCGTGGGCGATCTCAAGCGCGTGCTGACCAATGTGAAGACGCGAGGCATCTGGGGGGAAGTGCAATTACAGGCGTTGCTTGAGCAACTGCTGACGCCCGACCAGTTCGCCAAGAACGTTGCGACCAAGCCGGGCAGTGCCGAGCGGGTGGAGTTCGCGATTGCGCTGCCGGGACAGAACGGCGACAGCAACACGCCGGTCTGGCTGCCGATCGACGCCAAATTCCCGCGTGAGGATTACGAGCGCCTGCTCGACGCGCAGGAGCGTGCCGATTTGGCGGCAGTGGAAGAGGCATCGAAGGCGCTGGAGACACGCATCCGCCTGGAAGCGAAGTCCATCGCGGACAAGTATCTCGCACCGCCGCACACGACCGACTTCGCGCTGTTGTTCCTGCCGACGGAAGGGCTTTACGCCGAAGTGCTGCGGCGTCCGGGACTCTCGGATCTGTTGCAGCGCGACTATCGCGTGACCGTGGCGGGCCCGACAACGTTGACCGCGCTGCTCAACAGCCTGCAGATGGGCTTCCGCACGCTCGCGATCGAACGCCGTTCCAGTGAGGTCTGGCAGGTGCTCGGCGCGGTGAAAACGGAGTTCACCAAGTTCGGTGATGTGCTCGCGAAGACCAAGGCGCAACTGGAGACGGTGACCCGTTCGATCGACAGGGCCGAGGTGCGCACGCGCGCGATGGCGCGTCAGCTCAAGTCCGTGGAAGCCTTGCCCGGTGAACAGGCGGTCGAACTGCTCGGTGTGGAGATGGAGGCCGACGACGAGACGTGAGCGCCCGGTAGGGCGAGTCGCGCGGAGGCGCCTGCGGACGCGGGACGTTCAAGACGCGCCTGACAGTCCCGGCATGGATGACGTTCGCAGCGTTCCCGAATTTCCCAATCCGTGGCGTGCTCAGAACGCTCGGGGCGCTGGGGGTTCGCCGCGATTGGCGAACCGCTCGAGTGCTTCGCCTGTCATGCGCACCACGCGCCAGTCGGGCAGCACCGTCGCGCCTTGCGAGGTGTAGAAGTCGATCGCCGGCTGATTCCAGTCGAGCACGGTCCACTCGAAGCGTCCGCAACCTCGTTCGACGGCGATGCCGGCCAATTGACGCATGAGCGCCTGTCCTACGCCCTTGCCGCGCATCGACGGCTGTACGTAGACGTCTTCAAGGTACAGGCCGCGCCGTCCGAGGAACGTCGAGAAGTTGTGGAAGTACAGCGCGTAGCCGACCGCCTCGCCATCCCACTTCGCCATCAGGCATTCAGCTGCCGGCGCGGGCCCGAACAGTGCCTCGTGCACGCTCTGCGGCGTTGCTTCGAAAATATCCAACAACTTTTCATAGACGGCCAGTTCTCGCATCAGGCCGTAAATCGCGCCGACGTCGTCGGCCTTGGCGGTACACAGGGTCAAGGACATGGGGCAGGGAAATCCGTGTGAAGGTCAGCACTCTTCGTCGGGGATGTCGCTCAGGGCAACTTCGATGCCGCCGAAGCGCTCCGCCACCCAGTTGTAGGCATGGCAGGCGACCCAGAGCAGCACAAAACCGACGATGGCATTCAGGACCAGAGCGGAAATGAAGGCGAGACCCGGGAGTTCGCCGTAGCGGTAGAACGCTGCGAGGAAGGCCAGAAGCACCATCGGAATACTGAAAGTGAGATAGACCAGCACCAGCGCTTTGGCCGTCTGGCCAGGACTGATATACGTGATTTGCTTTTTTGTTGTCATTGACGTGTGCTTTCGGTTGGGTGCTGACATCGTCGAAGCGCCGACGCCGGCAATATATCGCAATTTCGCTGCTTCGCTTTAGGGGGGATTCGAGAGACTCGCGCTAAACCAATCCGTCGAACGCGATGACGTCGACCAATTCGCCCGCCGCGACATCGCCGCGAGCGGTGTCCAGCGTGACGAAGCAGTTCGCTTCGCTCATCGTGCGCAGAATGCCGGCGCTTTGTGCATCGGCCACCGTCACCTGCCAGCGGCCTTGCGCGTCGGCGGCGAGAATGCCGCGCAGGAATTCGGTCCGGCCGGGACGCTTGGCAATGGCCGTGGTCGTCGGCACCGGCAGGTTAGGCGTAACTTGCGGTTCGGCGCCCATCAGCGCGAACAGCCCGTCTCGAACCAGGTGGTAGAACGACGCCATCACGGCGGCCGGGTTGCCCGGCAAGCCGAAGAGCAGCGCGCGATGGCCGTCGGTCTCGAGTTCGCCGAAGGCGAACGGTCGGCCCGGGCGCATCGCCATCTTCCAGAAGACGACATTGCCCAGGCGCGTCATCATCTCACGGGTGAAATCGGCCTCGCCAACGGAGACGCCCCCCGACGTGATGACGGCGTCGGCGTCGCGGCAAGCGGTGCGCAGGGTGTCCTCGATCGCTTGCGGGTCGTCGCGCACGACGCCCAGGTCGAGCACCTCGGCACCCAGACGTTGCAGCATGCCGAACAGCGTGTAGCGGTTGCTGTCGTAGAGATTGCCCGGCGCGAGTGGTTCGCCCACCGAGCGGAGTTCGTCGCCCGTCGAGAAGAACGCGACGCGAATGCGGCGGCGCACCGGCACTTCGCCAATCCCCAGTGAGGCGAGCAGGCCGAGCGCGGCCGGGCGAATCCGCTTGCCCGCATGCAGCGCCGTGTGGCCGGCGGCCAGATCCTCGCCAACGTGACGCACGTGGCGTCCGGGCGTGACGGCGTTGGCCGCAAAGGTGACGATGTCGGTATCGCCTTCGCGCCGCACCTGTTCCTGGGGGACGACGGTGTCGCAGCCGGCGGGCAGCAAGGCGCCGGTCATGATGCGCACGCATTCGCCGGGCGCGGCCACGCCGTCGAACGGATGGCCAGCGAACGAGCGGCCGGCCACGCGCAGGCGCACGTCGCCCCCGGCGGCCAGTACGCTGCCGGCGAAGGCATAGCCGTCCATGGCGGCATTCTCGAAAGCGGGAACGTCGAGCGGCGACGTGACGTCGCGACCCAGCACACGGCCCAGCGCGCTGCGCACGGCGACCTGCTCGATGGCGGACACCGGACGCGCGGTGCGCGCAATGATGGCGCGCGCCGATTCGACCGTCATATGGTTGGGGTCGTAGTCCGGCAAGCCGGCCAGGGCTTCGTCAAGTGTAGTCATGGTGTGGCGTCGTCATCCGGCAAGTCCCCGGCATGAATCCCGTCAATGCGGTGGCGACAGATCGGGCCGCGTCGGTGTCCGCAATGTCAGGGCGCGCGCGGCGTGTCGGACGTATCGGGCCTATTGGAGGTATCGGGTTGGAGGTCGTCCAGCGTGTTGACATTGTAAAACGGACGCTCGTCGCCGAAGTGAACTTGTACGGCCTTGTGGCGTGCCAGCCACGCCCTGACGCGATGTTCGCCGGCCGCGAGCGTGGCGGCAAGATCGTCGGCGAGCGTGCGATGCAAGAGGGCGAAGACCGGATGCGGCCCCTGTGGCGTGACGGCATAGGCCGCCAGAGGCGGTGCGGCGGCGTCGGCGCCAGCGGCGCTCAACGCGGCCGCCAGTCGTTCGCCAAGATCCTCGGGGAGGTAGGGTGAGTCGCACGGTGCGGTGAGGAGGTAGTCCGAGCGCGTGGCGCGCAGGCCGGCCAACATGCCGGCGAGCGGGCCAGCGAAGTCCGGCGTCGCGTCGCACACGACTGGCTCGCCGAACGCGGCATAGGCATCGTGATGTCGATTGGCGCTAATCAGCAACGTCGCGACCTGTGGCCGCATTCGTTCGAGGACGTGCTCGACCAGCGTTCGGCCGGCGAATCGTTGCAAGCCTTTGTCGCGTCCGCCCATGCGTTGGCCTCGCCCCCCTGCGAGGACCAGGCCGGTCATGGCGCTACGAAGGATCGGCGCGGTAGTCATGGCGGCAGAATTCCAGGGCGATGGGCGGGCGGCGAACCGGTCAGGACCGATTGAGCGCGATGACGCGCCCGGACGCATCGAACCAGACGGCGCCGTTGCCCAGCATCACGCCCTGATCGCGCGCGAACATCAGGCGCGGCACGGCCGCGCCGATGGTGCGCACATAACCGTCGGTGAATATCTCGTTGTAGCGCGCGAGCAGCGATTTCGGGTTCCGAAGCATCATCGTCTTGCCGCGCAACGACACGCGCAACGGATAGCGAATCGATTGCGCAACGACGTCGCGCCGGTCGTCGAGAACCCCCTTGCGGAACTGCATGGCCGCACGATTGACCGTTTCGTCGTCGTCCACGCCGGCAACGCCGTAGAGGTGATCGAGCTTACCGTTCTGAACGCCGGCGAGCGCCAGCTCGAACGGCACCGAGCGCCCATTGCGAAGATCCTTCCATTGACCGGAAATGACCTCGCAGCTGGACGACACACCGCGTTGGCGGTCAACCTCGTCGTTGGCGGCGAAATCGCCGTCGAAGGTCGCTCGCGGCATGCCGCCCGCGTCGAACTCGGTCAGATGCAGACGCGACTTGTTCTCCAGCTTGCCCGTGAGGTACGTGTCGCCCAGCGATGAGGCATTGGCATAACGGCCTTCGAGCTTGCCGCCGAACGACGGACGCAGCACGAGCCGCAACGGATTGCGCTCGCCGAGCTGGCCGGTGTAGGTCATCACACGGTTTGCGACGTCGCGGCCGGCGGGGTCGCAATCGGCACGCGCCATCGCGGGCGCGAGGGCGGCCAACAACAGGGTCAGAGCGCTCAGGCTGACGGCGACGAAGCGTCGGGCCGCAAGGCGAGCGCGCGGGGGCGAGACACGCCGGGAAATCTTCAGGGAGTCTCGGACACAATGGGCGTCCGGGGCGTCAAAAATCATGAGTCGAGTGAGAGTTCGATATTACGAAAGCGTGCGGACGAGCGGACAGGCACCGTGCCCGGTCCGTTCAACCGCCGATGTAGGACATCTCCACTTTCGGAGGGGCGTTTTCGGGCAGGCCAGTCGCCGCCGTGCGCAAGGCGGAGTAACGGTCGGTGCGACCCTGCCAGATGTCGCCGATGACGGTCGAGATCTGCGCGTCGCTCGCGCCGTTGCGTAGCAGCGTGCGCAGGTCGTAACCGGCGCTCGCGAACAGGCATAGATACAACTTGCCTTCCGTAGACAGGCGTGCGCGCGAACAAGTGCCGCAAAAAGCGCGCGTGACCGATGAAATGACACCGACTTCGCCGCCACCGTCGCGATACTGCCAACGCTGGGCCGTCTCGCCGGGATAGTTCGGCTCGAGCGCCTCGAGCGGCAAGGCCTCGTTCAGCCGGGCGATGACGTCGGCCGACGGCAGCACTTCGTCCATCCGCCAGCCGTTCGACGTGCCGACGTCCATGTACTCGATGAACCGCAACATCACGCCGCTGCCGTGAAAATGCCGCGCCATGGGCACGATGTCGCCATCGTTGGTGCCGCGTTTGACGACCATGTTGACCTTGACCGGGCCCAGACCGACGCGTTGGGCTTGCGCAATGCCTTCCAGCACTGTGTCGACCGGAAAGTCGACATCGTTCATCTGCCGGAAAATCGTATCGTCGAGGCTATCCAGGCTGACCGTCACGCGCGTGAGCCCGGCATCCTTGAGCGATTGCGCCCGGCGCGCCAGCAGCGACCCGTTGGTGGTGAGCGTGATGTCGAGCGGTTTGCCCGACGGTGTGCGCAGGCGGGCGAGCATCTCGATCAGACGCTCGATGTGCTTGCGCAACAGCGGCTCGCCCCCCGTGAGGCGCAGCTTCTCCACGCCATGGTCGACGAACAGGCGCGCGGCCCGCTCGATTTCTTCGAACGACAGCAGGGAGGATTGCGGGAGGAATGCATAGTCCTTGCCGAACACGTCCTTCGGCATGCAGTAGACACAACGGAAGTTGCAACGATCCGTCACCGAGATTCGCAGGTCGTGCAGTGGCCGCGCCAGCGCATCTTCGAGATGGCCGGTGGCAGCGCGCACTTGCGCGGGCGCTTGCGGGGAATACGTCGCATAACGCGCGTCGCTACGCAGATCGGTAAGTCGGATGATCGTTTCGGTCATGGTAGGGCCTTGGCTTGCGTCTCCATTCTAACGAATTGGCCTGTTGGCCGCCGACGCCGACGAACTAAGCATCGGATATCGGTACCCAGGCATTCGCTGCGGGACGTCAAACCCGTTCTGAGCGTCACGATACGGGGCGGGCCGGGCGGGCACAAGTCGGGACAACGTGGGGTCGCAAGGCGAAAAGCGATCCCCAATGGCAAAAAAGGAGGCCGAAGCCTCCTTTTCCAACATCACGTCAGGCGGATGGTCGCCAGCGGAACGGGTGCCGCTGCCTGTGCGTCACGCTATGGCACGTTAGGCCACGTGATCCGACGAGCCGCGCGTTTCCACTTGCTCCATCGGGCCACTGCTGGCCGGCGTGGACGGACGGCGCTCGCGCGGCACATGCGGTGCCGGTGCAGCTTGCGCTGCGGCCTCCTTGGCGGCGCGGTGCTTGTCGGCGTCCGTGTGGACCCAGACCAGACCCACACTTGCGAGCGACGACTCCAGTTCGGTGCTTTCCAGCGCGGGCGCTACGGAGGTCGGGGCCGGCCGAGTCGTCGCGACTTCCGTCGCGGCAACGGTGGCTACCGCTGCGGTCGGTGCGGTCGGTGCCGGCGTTTGCACCGGCTTCGCCGTTTCGACCATCTCCACCGGCGTCGACGGTGCGGCGGGTGCCGTCGGCGCGGGGCTGACGTCTGCCGGGGTGCTGGCAATGGCTGCCGTGGCGGCGATCTCGGTCAGGGCCTCGGCCGGGACGGCAGGGTGCGCCGGGATCGGCGTGGCGGCAGGCAACGGCGCGCTGACCGGCGGGACCACCGGTGCGGCGACTTCCACTGCAGGCAGCGGTGCCACGTTGACCGGGGCGATCGGTTCGGCGATGACCGGCGACGAGACTTCCGGCAGCGCGAACGGCGCGGCTTCGGTCACGCGTGCCACGGGGACTTCCGCCGGCTCGACGTGAACCAGGGCGGGCGTCGATTCGACCTGCACCGTCGGCACATCGGCCGCCGTGACAGTCTCTGCCGCAATGACGGGCGCTGCAGCACGAGCCGGGACATCGATCGCGGTGGTGTCGACGGCTTCGTGCGTCAACACCGGGGCGTGCACACTTTCCTCGCCGGTCGATGTTGCGCCTTCGGCCTGCTCGCCTTCGCCATGGAGTTGCTGCTCATTGGCCTCACGCTCGCGACGGCCACCGCGGCGACCGCGACGACGGCTGCGGCGGCGCTCTTCACCCCCTTGCTCGCCTTCCTCGCCCGCGAGAAGCGGTGCGCCTTCGACCTGCGCCGTCAGACGATCCTGTTCGAGATCTTCCTGCTCTGCGACGAGCGGGGCGGCTTGGGCGATGCGTTGCGGCGTGGCTTGCTGGCCGTCTTCCCCTTCCCCTTCGGGCTGACGACGATCACGACGCTCGTTGCGGTCGCGACGATTGCCGCGTTCGCGACCTTCGCGCGGCTCGCGACCTTCCTCGGTACGCACGTCCTGAGCCGGCTGACGCGGCTGCGCTTCGTCGCGCTCACGCTTGTCACGGCCTTCCTGACGCTCGTTGCGATCACCGCGTTCGCTGCGCTCGGCACGTTCCGGACGGGCGGCGCGACCCTCACGGCCTTCGCGACCCTCGCGACCTTCACGACCTTCACGCGCCGGTTGGCCGGCGTTGTCCTTGCCGGACTTGCTGTCGTCGCGAGCATTGCCACGACGGTTGCGGTTTTGCTGATGCGGACGTTCGTGGCGCTCGCGCGGCGGACGAACGTTAGGCTTGGCCGGTTCTTCGACCTGAACCGGTGCCGGGGCCGCAGGCTCGAGACCCAGCAGGCGCTTCACGAAGCCGATGAAGCCACCGCTGCGTGCGGGGGCTGCCGGCGCGGGTGCGGTCGCGGCGACGGGGGCAGGGCGCGGTTGCGCGGCCGGTGCCGGCTGTTCAGGCGTAATGCCCTTGACGGCGGCTTCCTGGCGCGGGCGCACGTCTTCCTTCTTCTTGCTGTAAGCCGCCGGATCCTCTTCCAGGGCACGCGCTGCCTCTTCGGCGAGGACGTAGCTGGCCCTCGGGGTATCCAGACGCGGATCGTCGAAACGCAGGCGCTCGAGCTTGTAGTGCGGCGTTTCGAGATGCTTGTTCGGGATCAGCAGCACGCCGACCTTGAAGCGTGCCTCGATCTTGTTGATTTCCTGGCGCTTTTCGTTGAGCAGGAACGCGGAGACTTCGACCGGCACCTGGCAGTGGATGGCTGCCGTGTGCTCCTTCATCGCCTCTTCCTGGATGATGCGCAGGACTTGCAGGGCCGACGATTCAGCGTCGCGGATGTGGCCGGTGCCATTGCAGCGCGGGCAGGTCACGTGCGTGCCTTCCGACAGCGACGGACGCAGACGCTGGCGCGACAGTTCCATCAAGCCGAAACGCGAGATCTTGCCCATCTGGACGCGTGCGCGATCGTGCTTGAGCGAGTCCTTCACACGTTGTTCGACTTCACGCTGGCTCTTGGCCGACTCCATGTCGATGAAGTCGATCACGATCAGGCCGCCCAGGTCGCGCAGACGCAGCTGGCGCGCCACTTCATCGGCCGCTTCCAGGTTGGTGCGAAGCGCCGTTTCCTCGATGTCGGCGCCCTTGGTGGCGCGCGCCGAGTTCACGTCGATCGACACGAGCGCTTCGGTGTGATCGATCACGATCGCGCCGCCCGAAGGCAGCGGCACTTGGCGTGCGTACGCCGTTTCGATCTGATGCTCGATCTGGAAACGCGAGAACAGCGGCACGTCGTCGCGATATTGCTTCACGCGATTGAGGTGATCGGGCATGACCACCTGCATGAAGTTACGCGCTTGCTCGGAGATTTCTTCCGTATCGATGAGGATTTCACCGATATCGGGTTGGAAATAATCGCGGATGGCGCGAATGACGAGGCTCGACTCGAGATAGATCAGCGCCGAGTCGCGCGGCAGTTCGATGTTGGTGGCGGCGCCTTCGACGGCACGCCAGAGTTGCAGCAGGTAGTTCAAGTCCCACTGCAGCTCTTCGGCCGAGCGGCCGATGCCTGCGGTGCGGGCGATGATGCTCATGCCTTCCGGCAGTTCGAGCTGACCCATCGTCTCGCGCAGTTCCTGACGATCTTCGCCCTCGATGCGGCGCGACACGCCACCGCCACGCGGGTTGTTCGGCATCAGCACGAGGTAGCGGCCGGCCAGCGAGATGAAGGTCGTGAGGGCGGCGCCCTTGTTGCCGCGCTCTTCCTTTTCGACCTGAACGATGAGTTCCTGGCCTTCGGAGAGGGCGTCCTGGATGCGCGCATTGCGCACATCGGCACCTTCGCGGAAGTACGCGCGGGCGACTTCCTTGAACGGCAGGAAGCCGTGACGGCCTTCGCCGTAGTTGACGAAGCAGGCTTCGAGGGAGGGTTCGATACGGGTAATAATACCCTTGTAGATATTGCCTTTGCGCTGTTCGCGGCCGGCCGTCTCGATATCGATATCGATGAGTTTCTGCCCATCGACAATTGCCACGCGCAGTTCTTCCTGCTGCGTGGCGTTGAACAACATGCGTTTCATGAAAACGACTCCCACCCGCCGCAGTTGCCAATGTGCAGTGCGTCGGGCACGTATCACTCGAGTTATCCAACACGCGAGGTTCGAGCCGGGAGTGGAAGAATTGCCGGGGGGTCCGGGCGATGAGGCCAACGGACGCAATGGCGCCAGCGAATACGTTATCGCGCTCACCCGGATCCGCCGAGGCACCGGAAAATTCCGGCCCGGCGCGGATCACTTCGGGCTTGCAGTCCCTACCAAGAGATACTGGACGAGAAACTTCATCAGCGTTTTCTCGGGGCGCCTGCCGACACTTTTTCTTCTTGTGACGGCGCCTCACCAAGACTCTTGCGCGAACGATACTCAGCAAAGCGATCAGCCCAGACAATCGAACCCGGGCTGACCACCAAAAAATTCTATAACCACCAACTCTATCCGCATCCCGCGCGCTGCGACCGAAGCGGCCTATGGGCCCACTTCCTGCCGACGCTGCGTGATGTGCGTGCGCTCGCTGCTCCAGGGTCACCGGACGAGCAGCCTGCCCGGGGTGCAAGTAAAATACCGTTTTGAGGTCAGCACCGACAGAGGTGGGGATTTGGCATGATTCCCGCTACCGCCACCTCTGTTGGGCAAATTATATTCATAATGAATGAGTTAGGCAAAAATCGGCAGAAAATGGTTTCGCCGGCGTCTCCGCCGCAGGTTCGACTGGTCGAAGTCGACGACGGCTCGGCCGGCCAGCGGATCGATAATTTCCTCTTGCGCGAGTGCAAAGGCGTGCCGAAAAGTCACATTTACCGCATTTTGCGTAGCGGTGAAGTGCGCGTAAACAAAGGAAGAATAGATGCTACCTATCGCCTTGTGCTTGGCGATATCATTCGTATTCCGCCGGTTCGCGTTGCGGCGCCGGCTGCCGAAGCGCCGGCCTACGTTCCCGCCGCCACCTTCCCCGTGTTGTTCGAAGACGATTACCTCATGGCGATCGACAAGCCGGCCGGGGTGGCGGTGCATGGCGGCAGCGGCGTGTCGTTTGGGGTGATCGAGCAACTGCGCCGCGCTCTGCCGCACCTGAAGTTTCTTGAACTGGTGCACCGTCTCGACCGAGAAACATCCGGGATCCTGCTGCTCGCGAAAAAGCGCTCGGCGCTGGTCGGCATGCACGAGCAGATCCGGCACAACCGGATGGACAAGCGTTACCTGGCTTGCGTCACGGGCGAATGGCGGGACCGTCAGCGTGCGGTCAAGGCCCCACTGTATAAGTATGTGACGGCAGAGGGCGAGCGTCGCGTGCGTGTACAGGAAGACGGTCAGGCATCGCACACGGTATTTCGCATGATGGAGTCGTATCCGCCCTATACGTTGCTCGAAGCGGAACTGAAAACGGGGCGGACCCATCAGATTCGCGTTCACCTGGCGCATTGCGGTACGCCGATCGTCGGTGACGACAAGTACGGCGACTTCACGCTGAACAAGACATTGGCCCGTCCCGGCGCCCGTCCCGGCATCAAGCGGATGTTTCTGCACGCGTGGCGGCTGAAGTTCAACCATCCAGTTTTAGATACGCCGATTGCGTTGGAAGCGGCGTTACCGCCAGAATGTCAGCAATTTCTGAACCAACTTCGAGGCGCTTCTGCCGATGCCAAGCCCTGAGTTCGACCTGGTCGTGTTCGACTGGGACGGGACGTTGATGGACTCGACGCCCACCATTACCCGCTGCATCCAGGCCGCCTGCCGCGATCTGGGGCTGCCCGTGCCGTCCGACGAGATCGCGAGCCACGTGATCGGCCTCGGCCTGCGCGATGCCCTGCAAATGGCCGTGCCATCCCTTGACCCCGCGCACTATCCGCGCCTGTCTGAGCGCTATCGCTTTCATTATTTGATAGGCGACAAGGAGACCGTGTTGTTCACCGGAATCCGTGAGTTGCTCGAAGCCTTGCGCGCGCGGGGGCGTTTTCTTGCCGTGGCGACGGGCAAGTCGCGTGTCGGTCTGAACCGGGCGCTCGAAGCCGCCGGGCTGATGCGGATGTTCGACGCAACGCGTTGCGCCGATGAGACATTTTCGAAACCGCATCCAGCCATGCTGCAAGAGCTGACGCGCGAACTCGGTCAGGACCTGCGTCGCACGGTCATGATCGGCGATACCACGCACGATTTGCAGATGGCGCACAGTGCAGGAACGTCCGCCGTGGCCGTGGCTTACGGCGGTGCGCATCCGCGCGAGCAACTGGTGGCGCTGGAGCCCGCGTATTGCGCCGGGAGCGTGGCCGAGCTGCGCGACTGGCTGCTGGAGCGCGTGTGAGCGAGTCCGTCGTGCCGCTGCCGATCTGCGCGGGCGCCGCGCTCGAGGATGGGGGGCGCGGCGTGCGTTTCGAGGTATGCGTGAGCGGTCGTCGTACCCCAGCGTTCGTGATTCGCTATGGCGGGCACGTCTACGCCTATCTCAATCAGTGCGCTCATGTGCCGATGGAACTCGACTGGTCTGAGGGGCAGTTCTTCGAAACGTCCGGCTTATACTTGATGTGCGCGACGCACGGCGCAACCTATGAGCCCGATACAGGGCATTGCGTTGGCGGCCCGTGTCGCGGCGGTGCGCTGCAGCCCGTGCGCGTGGAGGAGCGCTCGGCTGACCCGAACGGGGGCGATGCCGCTCACACGACCGTCGTCTGGTGGCCCGATGCGTACATCGAAGCGC
This sequence comes from Pandoraea sp. B-6, assembly GCF_000282835.1. Classification (NCBI taxonomy): domain Bacteria; kingdom Pseudomonadati; phylum Pseudomonadota; class Betaproteobacteria; order Burkholderiales; family Burkholderiaceae; genus Pandoraea; species Pandoraea sp. B-6. Next base: position 39,726 of record NZ_KB290501.1, read on the forward strand.
CCGGACCTTCGACACACTGACGACACGACATCCCGGTTTCAATCGCAGTTTTCGCTTTTTACCCAAAGTTCTCTGGATACTTTATGGCTGACGCCCTGCCGCCTGATTCGCCCCGCACCGAACCTGGTTTTCCTCCGCCCGGTGGGCGGTCGTCGTCGGCAGCGGGGGCCGGCGCGGGCCGCGATCCGGGCGAGGTGAAGCTCTGGGAGCGCGAAATGCTGGAAAAGGTGTTGATGGCCGGCATTCGCGAGCAACGCGCGTCGCGCCGCTGGAAAATCTTCTTCCGGCTGCTGGCGCTGGCGATCGTCGCGCTTGTCATCTGGTCGATTTCCGATTTCGATGGCGGTACGGCAACGGTCGGCGCGGGCTCCGGCAAACATACCGCGCTGGTCACGCTGAGCGGCGAGATCGCGCCCGACGGTCAGGCGAGCGCCCGGAAGATCAACGCGGCGCTCGAATCGGCTTTCGAAGACTCGTCGGCGGCGGGCGTGATTCTACGCATCAACAGCCCTGGCGGCAGCCCGGTTCAGGCCGGCATGATCTACGACGACATCATGCGTTTGCGGGCGAAGTACCCGAAGAAGCCGCTGTATGTCGTGGTCGAAGAGATTTGTGCCTCGGGCGGCTACTACGTTGCGGCGGCCGCCGACAAGATCTACGTCGACAAGGCGAGCATCGTCGGTTCCATCGGCGTGTTGATGGATGGCTTCGGTTTCACCGGGTTGATGGACAAGCTCGGCATCGAGCGGCGATTGCTGACGGCTGGGCGTAACAAGGGGTTCCTTGACCCGTTCTCGCCGCAGACGGATCAACAGAAGACGTATGCCCTCGACATGCTCGAGCAGGTCCATCAGCAGTTCATCGGCGCGGTGAAGAAGGGGCGTGGCAATCGACTGAAGGACGACCCGGATCTGTTCAGCGGCCTGTTCTGGACGGGCCAGCGTTCAATCGAGCTGGGTTTGTCGGACGGCCTCGGCACGGTCGATTCGGTGGCCCGCGACGTACTCAAGGCGCCGAATCTCGTCGACTACACCGTCAAGGAAAACTTGCCTGAGCGCGTGGCGCGACGTTTCGGTGCGGCCGTGGGTGCCGCGGCGATGAAGACGATGATGATGGGCGCGACCCTCTCGCTCAAGTAACGCCCACGCATCGCGGAACGCAAGCACGCAAGTGACAACGCCACGGAAGATCTCCGTGGCGTTGTCTTTTGCTGAGGCCGATAGCGGGCGTTACTGGCCCAGAAATAGGAAAATGGCGGGGCGCTTGTGCAGATCGATACGCGTCTGAGGCCATCCCTGGATCCGATGCGTGACAATCTGCTCGCCGTCCTGCGTGACGTCGACCGCGACGCACAGCAGGGTGGAGGCGTCGCAGGTCTGCAGTAGCGCATCGAGCATGGCCTTGTTGCGATAGGGCGTCTCGATGAAGATTTGCGTCTGCTTCTCCTTGCGCGAGCGTTGTTCGAGTTCGCGCAAGCGCTTCGCTCGATCGGCCGCGTCCGTCGGCAGGTAGCCGTGGAAGGCGAAACTCTGCCCGTTCAGTCCGCTGGCCATCAAGGCGAGCAGGATCGAACTCGGGCCGACGAACGGCACCACGCGCACCCCTTTCTCGTGCGCCCGTCGCACCAGCAGCGCACCCGGGTCCGCCACGGCCGGGCAGCCGGCCTCCGAGACGAGGCCGCCATCGGCACCGGCAAGCATCGGCGCGAGGAGCGCATCGATGGCCGCTGCCGGCGTGTTGACGTTCAACTCGCGAATGTCGATTTCCTGAATCGGCGTGGACACCCCGACCAATTTGAGGAATGCTCGCGTGCTCTTGGCCTGTTCGCCGACAAAATACGTCAGACCGGCCGTCACGTTGCGGACGTCTTCAGGCAGTACCGCCGGCAGGCCGCCGCGGGTGTTCGTGCCAAGCGTATTCGGGATCAGATACAGCGTGCCGCTCATGCTGGCGCTCCTGTTGCGTCGGGGCCGGGGCCTGGCAGGCGAATGCCGGTGTTCATCAACATGGTCGTGAGCGCAATCAGTGGCAAGCCGATGAGCGCGGTCGGGTCGTCATTCTCGATGGTTTCGAGCAGCATGATGCCCAGTCCTTCGGATTTGGCGGCGCCGGCGCAGTCGTAGGGTGTCTCGGCATGAAGATAGGCGGCGAGCACCTCGTCGGGCAGATTGCGGAACTTCACCCGTGTCACGACATCTTTGGCCTGACTTTCGCCGTTGCGGGCATCGTGCACGCACAGGGCGGAGTGAAACTCGACGACCTTGCCGCGCATGTCGCGCAACTGTGTCATGGCGTTCTCGAAATTGCCGGGTTTGCCGATCTGGCGGCCTTCGAACGTGGCGACCTGGTCGGCGCCGATGACGATGGCGCCCGGTCGGCGCCCAGCCACCGCCCGGGCCTTCTGACGGGCCAGGCGCAGCGAGGTATCGTGCGGCGTCTCGCCGGGGACGGGCGTTTCGTCGATGTCCGGGACGTCGACCGTAAAGGGCACGCGCAGGCGCTCGAGCAACTCACGTCGATAGCGCGATCCGGAGGCCAGGATCATGGGTGGCGGGGGATGTGCGGTCATCAGGTTTAAGTGTTTGACGAGAAACGAAAAACTATTTAGAATTCACGGCTTTTGCAATCTGGCGCTCGGTCCCGCCAGTCTGCGCGGTACGGGTCCAAACGTCCGGAAACGGTGTTGGATCAAGGCGCTGCGGGTGGCAGGGGACGTTGAAAACGCGCTCAGATGCGCCAAAGGCAAGGATGAGCGTGATGAACGAATATATCGTCGATCTGTTCGAATTCGCGCGTACCGGCCGGGTGGCGGAAGGTGACGTGCAACTTGCGGCATTGCCGCGCATGGTAACCGAAGTGCCTGCCGAAGTCTCGGCGTCGGGGCGCGCCCAGGGCGTGTTCCACTGGCGCGCCGCAGGCGTCGAGAAGCAGGTGCTGCGTGCCGACGGGAAGCCTGCGGTGGCGCAGTTCCTGACGCTGTCGGTCGAAGGCCCGATGTGGCTCGAATGCCAGCGATGCCTTACGCCGTACCAGGAGCCGCTCGATTCGGAGACGACCTTCGAGGTTGTGCGTGACGAAGCGGCCGCGGAAGCCCGGCCCCTCGATGAAGATGAGTTCGAGGCGTTGGTCGGCTCCAAACATTTCGATTTGCGCGAGCTGATCGAGGAAGAATTGCTGTTGGCTTTGCCGATCGTGCCCAAGCACGAGGTGTGTCCGACTGTGCACGAAAGCCTGGCCACGGGCGACGACGGGTTGACCGAACCTGCCCCGCCGCCCGAAGAAGAGGATAAGCCGTCTCCGTTCGCGGCGCTGGCAGCGCTCAAGCGCTCGCCGGACAAGGACGGAAAGTAACGTGCGGCCGGGTCTCCGGCGCACCAAAGTACAAGTTTGCGTTAGTCGCACAGGTCGGGCCGACAGGCCGACACCGTAGGGCGGCGCTCGAACTGTGTTAAAATTTCGCGATATTTTGAGGAGTTATCATGGCCGTTCAACAGAACAAGAAGTCGCCGTCGAAGCGCGGCATGCACCGTTCGCACGATTTCCTGACCGCGCCGGCGACTGCCGTCGAGCCGACGTCGGGTGAGACGCATATGCGTCACCACATCTCGCCGAACGGTTTCTACCGTGGTCGCAAGGTCATCAAGACCAAGAACGACTAACTCGGCCCTCCAGGCGATACGCGCCCATCATGGCGCTGTTTGATCGTCCGATGTGGCAAAAGCGGCACTCATCCTGCCGCTTTTTTTGTTACCTGTACCGCAAGCCAATCACGTCGACATGACAGTCACCCTGACGATCGATTGCATGGGCGGAGATCACGGCCCATCGGTGACGGTGCCGGCCGCGGTTCGCTTCGTGCAGTCCACCGACGATGTCGAACTTGTGCTGGTCGGACAGCAGGAGGTCATTAACGCGCAACTCGCAAAGTTGCGCGCGACGGATCACCCGCGCCTGTCCGTGGTCAACGCGACCGAAGTTGTCGCGATGGACGACTCCGTCGAGACCGCCCTGCGCAGGAAGAAAGACTCCTCGATGCGTGTGGCGCTCAACCTGGTCAAGGACGCGCGCGCGCAAGCCTGCGTATCCGCCGGCAATACCGGCGCATTGATGGCCGTCTCGCGCTATGTGCTCAAGACGCTGCCGGGCATCGAGCGGCCCGCCATCGCCACCGTGCTGCCGAACCAGAAGGGCGGTTACACCACGATGCTCGATCTCGGCGCGAACGTCGATTGCGAGCCGACCCATTTGCTGCAATTCGCCGAGATGGGTCATGCGCTCGTCGCGGCGGTCGATGGCAAGGAGCGTCCGTCGATCGGCCTGCTTAATATTGGCGAAGAAGTCATCAAGGGCAACGACGTCATCCGGCAGGCCGGCGAGCTGTTGCGCGGCTCCACGCTGAACTTCTACGGCAACGTGGAGGGCAACGATATCTATCGCGGCACGACCGACATCGTCGTGTGCGACGGTTTCGTGGGCAATGTTGCCCTCAAGACTTCCGAAGGCCTGGCACAAATGCTCGGCGACATGATCCGCGAAGAATTCACCCGTACGTGGTGGACGAAGGTGATCGCTGTCGTTGCGCTGCCGATTCTCTCCCGCTTCAAAAGCCGCGTCGATCATCGCCGTTACAACGGGGCAGCATTGCTCGGGTTGCGTGCGCTCGTGATCAAGAGCCATGGCTCCGCCGATGCCTACTCGTTTGAATGGGCCATCAAACGCGGCTATGATGCAGTTCGCAACGGCGTGCTCGACCGTTTGTCGCGCGCCATGCATGAGAATCAGACCCAGCTCCAGGACAACAAGCCGGTGGGCGCCATTCCGGCGCTCTGACGCCGGCGGCCTCGCTCCGGCGCTCTAACCGATCATAAGATGACTCAGTCCGCGATTCATTCCCGCGTCGTTGGTACCGGCAGCTACCTGCCGGCGCGCCGCGTGACCAATCAGCAGTTGGCCGACGAGCTGGCCACCCGTGGCATCGAGACGAGCGACGAGTGGATCGTTGCTCGCACCGGTATCCAGGCCCGCCATTTCGCCGCGCCCGATCAAACGAGCAGCGACATGGCGGTGGAAGCCGCCAGGCGCGCGCTCGACATGGCCGGCTTGAGCGCCAACCAGCTCGACCTCATCATCGTCGCCACGTCGACGCCGGATTTCGTGTTCCCGAGCACCGCCTGCCTCGTGCAGAACAAGCTCGGTATCGACAACGGCTGCGCGGCGTTCGACATTCAGGCGGTTTGCTCCGGCTTTGCCTACGCCATGGCGACGGCCGACAACTTCATTCGCACCGGTGCGTACCGCAACGTCCTCGTGATCGGTGCCGAGACCTTCTCGCGCATTCTCGATTTCACGGACCGCACGACCTGCGTGCTGTTCGGCGACGGTGCGGGCGCGGTCGTGTTGCAGGCGTCCAGCGAGCCGGGCATTCTGGCGAGCGCGCTGCATGCGGACGGCAGCCACGCGAACATTCTGTGCGTGCCGGGCAATGTGAGCGGCGGCGCGGTGCAGGGTGAAGCGTTCCTCTATATGGACGGCCAGGCCGTGTTCAAGCTGGCGGTGCGCGTGCTGGAAAAAGTGGCCAACGAGGCCCTTGAGAAGGCCGGTTTGGCGGCGTCGGCGATCGACTGGCTGATTCCTCATCAGGCCAACCTGCGCATCATGACGAGCACGGCCCGCAAGCTCGGACTGCCGGAAGAGAAGATGGTCGTGACCGTCGACCAACATGGCAATACGTCGGCCGCGTCGATTCCGCTGGCGCTCGACGTCGCGGTTCGTGACGGGCGCATCAAGCCGGGCCAGAACGTCATGATCGAAGGCGTGGGCGGCGGCTTTACGTGGGGCGCCGTGCTGTTCCGCATGTAAGTGGACCCGGCGCCAAGGCGCCACGCGGACCTGACGGTGGGCCTTCGGGGCGCCGCGTGGGGCGGCGCGCCCCACGCCGCCAGGTCGGTGCGCGACAGGGGGCCGCAATGTTTCTGAATCTGACTGCAAAACCAGGCGCTATGACATTCGCTTTCGTTTTCCCGGGACAAGGTTCCCAATCGGTGGGCATGCTCGATGCCTTCGCGGACAACGCGGTAGTGCGCGAGACCCTTGCCGAAGCTTCGGATGCCCTTGGGCAGGATATGGCCAAGCTGATCGCCGCCGGCCCGGCCGAAGACCTCAATCTGACGACCAACACTCAGCCGGTGATGCTCACCGCCGCCTACGCGATGTACCGCGCATGGTTGGCCGAGGGCGGTGCCAAGCCCGCGTTCGTTGCGGGCCACAGCCTCGGTGAATACACGGCGCTGGTCGCCGCGGGCGTCATCGCGTTCAAGGATGCCGTGCCGCTCGTGCGTTTTCGCGCGCAAGCGATGCAGGAGGCCGTGCCCGTCGGGCAAGGGGGCATGGCGGCCATTCTGGGGCTGGATGACGACACCGTTCGCAACGTCTGCGCCGAAGCATCGGCCGCGGGCGTCGTCGAGGCCGTCAATTTCAATGCTCCGGCACAGGTCGTGATTGCCGGCGCGAAGGCGGGCGTGGAAAAAGCCTGCGAACTGGCGAAGGCCGCCGGGGCAAAGCGCGCGCTCGTGCTGCCGGTGTCGGCGCCGTTCCACTCGTCGCTGCTCAAGCCGGCGTCGGATCGTCTGCGCGAATATCTGGCCGACGTGACGTTCAGCGCGCCGCAGATTCCGCTCGTCAACAACGTCGATGTCGCCGTCGAAACCGACGTGGCGCGCATCAAGGAGGCGTTGGTGCGTCAGGCCGCGGCGCCGGTGCGCTGGGTCGAATCGGTCAAATGGCTCGCGGCGCAGGGGGTGACCCAAGTCGTTGAATGTGGTCCGGGCAAGGTGCTGAGCGGCCTGACCAAGCGCATCGACGGCACGCTCACCGGGCTCGCGATCACCGATCCGGCGTCGCTCGGCGACGTGCGCGCGCAACTCTCGTAAGACACAGTCAAGGGTATTTCTCTCATGAGCAAGCAACTCGATAACCACGTGGCGCTGGTGACCGGCGCTTCGCGCGGCATCGGTCGTGCCATTGCCCTCGAACTCGCTCGCCAGGGGGCGACGGTTGTGGGCACCGCCACCAGCGAAGCCGGCGCGCAGGGCATTACCGCGTATTTCAGCGAGGCCGGTGTGACGGGCAAGGGCATCGTCCTGAATGTGACCGATGCCGAAGGCGTGGCTGCGGCACTCGACGACATCCTCAAGCAGTACGGCAAGCTCGACGTCCTCGTCAATAACGCCGGCATCACGCGCGATAATCTCGCCATGCGGATGAAGGACGACGAGTGGGACGACGTGATCGACACGAACCTCAAGGCGATCTTCCGTCTGTCGCGAGCGGTCATCAAGCCGATGATGAAGGCGCGCAGCGGCCGCATCATCAACGTGACGTCGGTCGTCGGCTCGGCGGGCAACCCGGGCCAGGCCAATTACGCGGCCGCCAAGGCGGGCGTTGCCGGGATGGCCCGTTCGCTGGCCGCTGAGATCGGCAGCCGAAACATCACCGTCAACTGTGTCGCCCCGGGCTTCATCGACACCGATATGACCAAGGCGCTGGGCGAAGCGCAGCACGAGGCGCTCAAGGCACGGATTCCGCTGGGCCGCCTCGGTGCGCCGGAAGACATCGCCAACGCCGTGGCGTTTCTCGCGTCGCCGCAGGCGGGTTACATCACCGGGACGACGCTGCACGTGAACGGTGGCATGTTCATGAATTAAGGGAATTTCGTCGGAATTGTGCTAATAATGCGCAATTTTGAGCGATATTGAACATTATTTGGCGCAGGCTAACTTTGCTTGGCAAACCTGTTAAAATGCGCGCACTTGTCTGAACTAACTACCCCGGAGGGTTTGAATGGATAACATTGAGCAACGCGTCAAGAAGATCGTCGCCGAACAACTTGGTGTGAACGAAGCTGACGTCAAGAACGAATCCAGCTTTGTGAACGATCTCGGCGCCGACTCGCTCGACACGGTTGAGCTGGTGATGGCACTGGAAGAAGAGTTCGAGACGGAAATCCCGGACGAGCAAGCTGAAAAGATCACCACGGTGCAGCAAGCCATCGATTACGTTCAAGGCAATTCCAAGGCCTAAGAGGCCCGCGGAGGATCGCCTGGACGGCCGGGGTGCCGACCGGTTCCCGGCGCCAGGCATGCCTGTCAGCCGCAGGGAGCACAGGGTCGAACCCTGTCGCCTCTGTGGCTTTTGTTTTGTAAGACCCAGCAGAAGAAGGGGAGTATCGTGAGTCGTCGTCGCGTCGTCATTACCGGTCTGGGCCTGATCTCGCCGGTCGGCAACACTGTTGCCGAGGGTTGGGAGAATCTGGTCGCAGGCCGTTCGGGCATCGCCAACATCACGAAGTTCGATGCGAGCGAATTCAAGGTGCAATTCGCCGGCGAAGTCAAAAACTTCGAGACCGAGAAGTATCTGTCGGCCAAAGAAGCGCGCCGCATGGATACCTTTATCCATTACGGCCTCGCCGCAGGCATTCAGGCGTTCGAAGACAGTGGCCTCGCCGTCACCGAAGCGAACGCGGAACGTATTGGCGTGCTGGTCGGTTCGGGCATTGGCGGTCTGCCGATGATCGAAGACACGCATGACGATTTGCTCAAAGGCGGCCCGCGCAAGATTTCCCCGTTCTTCGTGCCGGGCTCGATCATCAACATGATCTCGGGCCACCTGTCGATCAAGTACGGCCTGAAGGGGCCGAACCTGGCGATCGTTACCGCCTGCACGACCGGTCTTCACTGTATCGGTCAGGCCGCGCGCATGATCCAGTACGGCGACGCCGATGCGGTGCTTGCCGGTGGTGCAGAATCGACGGTGTCGCCGCTGGGGATTGGCGGTTTTGCCGCGATGACCGCGCTGTCCACGCGCAACGACGATCCGGCGACGGCCAGCCGTCCGTGGGACAAGGATCGCGACGGCTTCGTGCTGGGCGAAGGCGCCGGCGTGATGATGGTCGAAGAGTACGAGCACGCCAAGGCGCGCGGCGCGAAGATTTACGCCGAGCTGACGGGCTTCGGCATGAGCGCCGACGCGTATCACATGACGGCCCCGTGCGAAGACGGCGACGGCGCGCTGCGCGCCATGACCAACGCGCTGCGCGATGCCGGCATCAATGCCGATACCGTGAACTATGTGAATGCGCACGGCACGTCGACCCCGCTGGGCGATATCGCCGAGACGGTTGCCGTCAAGCGCCTGATGGGCGATGCCGCCAGGAACGTCGTGGTGAACTCGACCAAGTCGATGACCGGTCACCTGTTGGGTGGCGCGGGCGGCCTGGAGTCGGTGTTTACCGTGCTGGCCGTTCATCATCAGAAGTCGCCGCCGACGATCAACATCTTCAATCAGGACCCCGCTTGCGACCTGGATTACTGCGCAAACGTGGCGCGCGATCTGAAAATTGACGTCGCATTGAAGAACTCTTTCGGATTCGGCGGGACTAACGGCACGCTGGTCTTCCAGCGAGTCTAAGTTCGCGGGACGCCGCGCAGGCGTCCCGTTCCGCTGACCCACGCTCCGGTGAGTGTGCCCGGGCGTGCGGCGTAACAGACACTTCCCGCCGCGGTGGCCCGTGCTGCCGTGGAGCCATCAGGCCCGACCGGGGCCTGGCCGCCAGAGAAAATACGGATCCCAATCAGGTGAGTGAACGAGAAATCGACCAGGCGCTCGTCGAGCGCGTGCAAAAAGGCGACAAAGCCGCCTTCGAGCTGCTGGTCGCGAAATATCACCGCAAGATCATCCGCCTCGTATCGCGGCTCGTGCGCGACGCCGCCGAGGTCGAGGATGTGACGCAGGAGGCCTTTATCAAGGCCTACCGTGCCTTGCCGCAGTTTCGCGGCGAGTCGGCGTTCTATACCTGGCTGTATCGTATTGCTGTCAACACGGCAAAGAACCACCTGGCAACGCAGGGACGCCGTGCACCGACTTCGACTGAAGCGAACGCTGAAGAAGCGGAAACTTTTGCCGAGGCTGATCAACTAAGGGATATCAACACGCCTGAGTCGTTGCTGATGAGCAAGCAGATTGCTCAAACGGTCAACGCGGCGATGGAGGCTTTGCCCGATGAGCTTCGAACGGCCATTACCCTGCGGGAAATCGAGGGGTTGAGCTACGAAGAGATCGCCGAAGCCATGGGGTGCCCGATCGGAACGGTCCGTTCGCGAATTTTCCGGGCGCGTGAAGCGATTGCCAGCCGGCTCAGGCCGCTGCTGGACACGCCTGACGGCAAGCGCTGGTGAGCGCGCCGCCGGGGAAGTTATTTTCGTTAGGGGATATCATGGGATCAGCGACGGTGCAAACGCAGCGGGGGCTGCAAGCCGAGCGAATTTCCGCGTTGGTGGACGGGGAATTCGATTCGGACGAGCTGGCTGCCCTGCTGGATGAGGCTGACGCTTCCGGCCGGCCTTTGTGGGACGACTACCACCTGATTGGAGACGCCTTGCGTTCCGATGAGTTGACGTTGCCGCGATCGGAGTCGGCCTTCATGGCGGCCTTCTCGGCGCGCCTCGAAACCGAGCCTCACCTCCTCGCGCCGGCCGCACTGGCCGATGCCCAGGCAAGCGCCGCACAGGGCGCCAAGACCGCGGGCTCGCGCGTCACCCGTATCAATCCGTTCCTGCGCGTACGCCGCGTGCTGCCAACGGCGGCTGCCGCGGCGGCCGTGGCGGCGCTGTCATGGGTCGTGGTGCCGCGTCTACAGGATCACCCAGCCGGCGGCACGCAGCCGCAGGTGTTGGCTCAGGCCGCAACGCCGGCCGCCGGGGGCAGTAACCTCACGCGCGTTACGCTGTCGCAACCGTCGCAAGCCGCCGTGGCGGCCAACGGCGCGAGTGCGGGGGCGCCGAACGATCTGATCGTGCTGCGCGATGCGCGGCTTGACCAGTATCTGGCGGCACATCAGCAATATGCCCCGACGCCGATCGGCCAGGGCGTTTCCCCTTATATGCGAGCCTCGGCGCAAGCGGACGAATAAATGCAGCGCCTGAGTATCGAATCCTTGCCACGTGCGCCCATCGGGCGCACCTTCTTCCTGTTCGCCTTGCTGCTGGCGACCACGCTGCAATCGCAGGCGTGGGCCCAGGCTTCCGCGCCGACGAACGACCCGCTGATCGAGCGGCGCGAAGTCGGCGCGTGGCTCAACAAGATCCATCGCGCGGCGCAGACGCAAAACTACATCGGTACATTCGTTTATCAGCGTGGTTCGACCATGCGCTCTTCGAAGATCAGTCACTTCGCCGAGAAGGGTAACGAGTACGAAGCGCTCGAGACGCTGGACGGACGTCAGCGCCGCATTCTTCGGCAGAACGACGATGTCTACACGCTCATTCCCGAGCAGAAGACCGTGTTTCTGGAAAAGCGCGAGAGCAAGGACTCGTTCCCTGCCTTGCTCGCCACGCCCAATCGCGATGTGCTCGACTATTACGCACCGAAGCTGCTGCCGAATGAGCGCATGGCGGGCTTTGACTGCATGGTGATCGAACTCACGCCAAAGGACGAGTACCGCTTCGGCTACCGGCTGTGGGCCGATCGCAACACCGGCCTGTTGCTGCGCGCACAGACCCTCGATGCCGAAGGCCATTTGCTCGAGCAGGCGGCGTTCTCGCAGATCTCGATCGGTGTGCCGAGTGAGAAGGCGCGCATCGTGCACGCCATTCAGGCAACGCATGGCTGGCATGTCATCAAGCCGCAAATCGTACCGATGCATCTGTCCGATGCCGGCTGGAGCATCGACGTCGACAAGAAGGTGCCGGGGTTCAAGGCGGTGCGCGAAGTGCGTCGCACCATGCGATCGACGGCCGACGGCAAACCGTTGGAAGTCCAGCAGGTGGTATATTCAGACGGCATGGCCGGACTTTCGGTATTTATCGAACCGGCCACGCGAGAGCGCAAGGAAGGCCACGGCAGCGCCGGCGCGACGAATATTCTCATCAAGCGCTTTGGTGACTACTGGCTGACCTTGCTTGGCGAAGTGCCGCAGGCAACCTTGCAGCAGTTTGCTTCCAGTATCGAGTACAAACAGCCGGCGAAGTGACCGGCTGTCGGGTGGGCCGCGACCGGTGACGGTGCGGTCCGGGCAGCGAGGCACCGACAGACGCAATGCCCTGTCGGAGGGCTGGACTGCCTTCAAGCATTCCGAGACTATCGCGCACCACGATCTTCCAATGAAGAAGACCTTCCTGCTTCGTGTCATCCTTGGCGGTGCCATTGCCGCGCAATTGGCGGGGGCACCTGCTGCTTTTGCCGCCCCGGCCTCGGGGTCGGCGGCGCCACTTGTCAGCAATCTTCCCGATTTCACCCAGTTGGTCGACCGAGTCGGCCCGGCCGTCGTGAACATTCGGACGACCGAGCGCGTCAGCCGCAGTCAGAGTGGCTTGCCGCCCGGCATGGACGGCGACATGGCCGAGCTGTTCCGCCGCTTCTTCGGTGTGCCCCTGCCGCAGCAGCCGGGCCCGAAGGGCGGTACGCCCCGACGCGGCCAGCCGCAGCCGGATGAAGAGCAGAACAGCGGCGTCGGATCGGGCTTCATCGTCTCGGCCGACGGCTACATCCTGACCAACGCGCACGTGGTCGATGGCGCCGAAAGTATCTACGTCACCCTCACCGACAAACGCGAGTTCAAGGCGAAGCTGATGGGGGCGGACAAGCGCACCGACGTCGCCGTGGTCAAGGTCGACGCCAAGGACCTGCCGACCGTGCCGGTGGGCGACTCGAACAAACTGCGCGTTGGCGAATGGGTGGTGGCGATCGGTTCGCCGTTCGGTCTCGACAATACGGTAACGGCGGGCATCGTATCGGCCAAGGGCCGCGATACGGGCGATTACCTGCCGTTCATTCAGACGGACGTGGCCGTGAACCCAGGCAATTCGGGGGGGCCGCTCATCAACATGCGCGGCGAGGTGGTCGGCATCAACTCGATGATCTATAGCCAGACCGGTGGCTTCATGGGCATTTCGTTCGCGATCCCGATCGACGAAGTCATGCGCGTAGCCGACCAGCTCAAGAAGAGCGGCAAGGTCGTGCGCGGCCGGATCGGCGTGGCGATCAGCGAGGTCAGCAAGGAGGTCGCCGATTCGCTGGGGCTGCCGCGGGCGCAAGGCGCGCTGGTTCGCAGCATCGAGCCGGGGAGTCCGGCCGAGAAGGCGGGGGTGCAGCCGGGTGACATCATCATGAAGTTCGAGGGCCGGGCCGTCGATCATGCGACCGACCTGCCGCGCATGGTCGGCGAGACCAAGCCCGGTTCGAGCGCGATGCTGCAGGTGCTGCGCAAGGGCAAGAACCAGGACTTGCGCATCACCGTCGCGGAAGCCGATACCGATACGCCGAAGGCGTCCAAGGCGCAGAGCGGGAGTGCGGACACGCCCCACCCAAATGCGCTGGGCCTGGTGGTCTCCGACCTGACCGAGTCGCAGAAGAAGGACATGAAGCTGCGCGGTGGCGTGCAGGTCGAACTGGCCGAAGGTTCGGCGGGACGGGCCGGTTTGCAGCAGGGTGACATCATCCTGCGCGTGGGCGATGCAGACATCGTCAGCGCGAAGCAATTCGAGGACGTGGTCAAGGCGCTCGATCCGAAGCGCCTCGTGCCGATCCTCGTGCGGCGCGGCGATGCCACGCAATTCGTGCCGCTGCGTCCGCGCACGCCCGGCAAGTAATACCGCTGTCTCATGCATACGCCGGCGCTGACGCTCTATGGCCGCAAGTGGTGTCATCTTTGCGATGACATGCTTGCGGCGCTCGAAGCGATGCGTCCGGCGTGGAATTTCTCCGTCACCGTCATCGACGTCGACAGTGACCCGGCGCTGGAAGCGCAATACGACGAGATCGTGCCGGTGCTTGCGCTTGGCGAGCGCGAGTTGTGCCGGTATCGTTTCGACGCAGCGGCGGTCGCTGCCGCATTGCGCTCAGGTTGACGTTTCGCGCTATCCGCTCCCTGCCTCGAACGACGCCCGATCGTCTCAAGCTTCCCGCCATTTCCGATGGACTGCCGCGATACATGCGATTCCAGACGGCATCGCCACGCTTTCGGCTAAAATATCGTGTTTGCCGATTCTCTCGAAAGTCGCTGCCGAGCCGAATCCGATGGCACCGACTCTTCTCTAGCCTCGCCTCATGGACCATATCCGCAATTTTTCGATCATCGCCCACATCGACCACGGGAAATCGACCCTGGCCGATCGCATCATCCAGTTGAGCGGCGGTCTGTCCGATCGTGAAATGGAATCCCGGGTCCTCGACTCGATGGATCTCGAGCGAGAGCGTGGCATCACCATCAAGGCACAAACGGCCGCCCTGGAATACAAGGCGCGTGACGGCAAGGTGTACAACCTGAACCTCATCGATACGCCGGGCCACGTCGACTTCTCGTACGAGGTGAGCCGCTCGCTCTCCGCATGCGAGGGCGCACTGCTCGTGGTGGATGCCTCGCAGGGCGTGGAAGCGCAGACCGTGGCGAACTGCTACACGGCGATCGAGCTGGGCGTGGAAGTCGTGCCGGTGCTCAACAAGATTGACCTGCCGTCGGCCGAACCGGAGAACGCGATCCAGGAGATCGAGGACGTGATCGGTATCGAGGCAACCGACGCCGTGCGCTGCTCCGCGAAGACCGGCTTCGGCGTGGAAGAGGTGCTCGAAGCGCTCATCGCCAAGGTTCCGCCGCCCAAGGGCGATGCCGCCGCCCCGCTGCAAGCGTTGATCATCGACTCGTGGTTCGATAACTACGTGGGCGTGGTCATGCTGGTGCGCATCGTCAACGGCACGCTCAAGCCGAAGGAAAAAATTCAGTTGATGGCCACGGGCGCGACCTACCCGGTCGAGCAAGTGGGGGTCTTCACGCCGAAGTCGCAGCCGCGCCCGTCGCTGTCGGCCGGCCAGGTGGGCTTCATCATCTCGGGCATCAAGGAACTGGGCGCCGCGAAGGTCGGCGATACCGTCACGCATGCGCTGACGACCACGACCAAGCCAGCGCCCGAGGCGCTTCCGGGCTTCAAGGAAGTCAAGCCGCAGGTGTTCGCCGGCCTCTACCCGGTCGAGGCGAACCAGTACGACGCGCTGCGCGAATCGCTCGAAAAGCTCAAGCTCAACGACGCCTCGCTGCAATACGAACCTGAAGTTTCGCAGGCACTGGGATTCGGTTTCCGTTGCGGCTTCCTGGGCCTGCTGCACATGGAAATCGTGCAGGAGCGTCTGGAGCGCGAGTTCGACATGGACCTCATCACCACGGCGCCGACCGTGATCTATGAGGTGGTCGAGCGCGATGGCACGGTGACCACGGTGGAAAACCCGTCGAAGATGCCGGATCCGGGCCGTATTGAAGAAGTGCGCGAGCCGATCGTCACGGTCAACCTGTACATGCCGCAGGAGTATGTCGGCTCGGGGGGGACCCTGTGTCAGCAAAAGCGCGGCGTGCAGATCGATATGCAATACCACGGCCGTCAGGTGCGCCTCATTTACGAAATTCCGATGGCCGAGATCGTGCTCGACTTCTTCGATCGTCTGAAGTCGGTGTCGCGCGGTTACGCGTCGATGGACTACGAGTTCAAGGAGTACCGCACGTCGGACGTCGTCAAGGTCGACATGCTGATCAACGGCGACAAGATCGACGCGCTGTCGATCATCGTGCACCGTTCGGAGAGCCGCCGTCGCGGCGCGCAGGTCGCGTCGAAGATGCGCGAAATCATTCCGCGCCAGATGTACGATGTGGCGATTCAGGCGGCTATCGGCGCAAACATCATTGCCCGTGAGAACATCAAGGCTTTGCGCAAGAACGTGCTGGCCAAGTGCTATGGTGGCGACATCTCGCGCAAGAAGAAGCTGCTTGAGAAACAGAAGGAAGGTAAGAAGCGCATGAAGCAGGTGGGGAGTGTCGAGATTCCTCAGGAAGCGTTCCTTGCCATTTTGCAAGTCGAAGACAAATAACGTAGCGACAGGTCCCGCATGAATTTCGCCCTGATTCTTTTTGTCCTGGTGCTGGTGACCGGGGTGGCCTGGTTGGCCGACAAGTTGGTGTTTCAACCGGCGCGCCGCCGGGCAGCACAGGACGCCCTGGCGCAATTCGATCAACAGCAGCTTGCCACGCAGGGGTCTGGCATCCAGGGCTCCGGCTCACAGGATAGCGGCGTGATCGCAAGTGCGCGTGCGAAAGTGCGCGACGACAAGCTGCGTCAGCCATGGTGGCTCGAGTATTCGGCGAGCTTCTTCCCCGTGATTCTCGCGGTGTTCGTGCTGCGCTCGTTCGTGGTCGAGCCGTTCAAGATTCCGTCGGGCTCCATGATTCCGACGCTGCTCGTGGGCGACTTCATCCTCGTGAACAAGTTCGACTACGGCATTCGCCTGCCGGTGGTCAACAAGAAGATCATCTCGATCGGTGAACCGAAGCGGGGCGATGTGATGGTGTTTCGCTACCCGAAAGATGAGTCGATGGACTACATCAAGCGCGTGATCGGCCTGCCGGGCGACGTGGTGGCCTACGAGAACAAGAAGCTCACGGTGAACGGCCAGCCGGTGTCGGAGACCGCCATGCCGGACTACTTCGACGAGGAGCATATCGCCTACTTCAAGCAGTTCGAAGAGACGGTGGGCGGCGTGAAGCACCGCATTCTGAACGACCCGAACGTGCCGCCATACATCCTGGGCGCCGACGACTTTCCGAACAAGCAGAACTGCCAGTACAACAGCCAGGGCGTGATCTGCAAGGTGCCGGAGGGCAACTACTTCATGATGGGCGATAACCGCGACAATAGCGCGGACAGCCGTTACTGGGGCTTCGTGCCCGAGCAAAACATCGTGGGCCGGGCCTTCTTCATCTGGATGAATTTCTCGAACCTCAAGCGCTTGGGCGGCTTCCAGTAAGCTTGCCGGTCGACGGGGAGGCCATCCCCCCCCCGGGCGACGGTTTGATTAATGCGGAAATTGGCGATAAAAAGCCGATTTCCGCATTATTATTTTCAATTTTGAATTAAATGATGCGACGGGAAAGGGACACGGGGGAGATCGATGTATCGTCACCCCGGAAATGTCCGATCCCGCCCCCTCTCGCGAGTCCGAAAAGCCCGCCGCAAGGCGGTCCGGCCCGTCGTTTCTTGGCGACGACGCGCGCCGGGGCGGGAGCGTCGCGCTATACTTGCGCCATGCCTCAATCTCTGAACCCACTGGAAGAACGTCTCCAGTACCGCTTCCACGATGCGGAATTGCTTTGCCAAGCACTGACGCACCGTAGCCATAGTGCCGCCAATAATGAGCGGTTGGAGTTTCTTGGCGATTCCATCCTCAACTGTTCGGTCGCAGCGATCCTGTTCCGTCGCTACGGCAAGCTCGACGAAGGCGACCTCTCGCGTGTGCGCGCCAATCTCGTCAAGCAGCAATCCTTGTACGAAATCGCGCAGACATTGGGCGTCTCCGAATTCCTGCGCCTGGGCGAAGGCGAACTCAAGAGCGGTGGTTTCCGTCGCCCGTCGATTCTGGCCGATACCCTTGAAGCGCTGTTCGGGGCAATGTATCTCGATGGCGGGTTCGAGGCGGCGTATGCCGTGATCGAGCGGTTGTACACGCCCGTGCTTGAACATGTCGATCCGAAAACGCTCGGCAAGGACGCCAAGACGCTGCTCCAGGAATACCTGCAAGGCCACAAGATTGCGCTGCCGCAGTACACGGTGACCGCGACGCACGGCGCTGCGCACAACCAGCAGTTCGAGGTGGAGTGCACGGTGCCGAAGCTCGACATCAAGGCCGGCGGATCGGGCGCGAGCCGACGAGCGGCCGAGCAGGCGGCTGCCAAGAAGGCGCTGGAGGAAGTGCAGAAGATGCCGGCACTTGCCAAGCCGAAGGCCGAAAAGAGCGCCAAGGCCGCAAAGAAGCGGGCGGCGAAGGCTGCGGCATCCGAGGCGAAAATGGCGGAGAGCGTCGGGCAGATGCGCGCTGCGCCGGCCATGACGGCGCCCGTTGGCAACGGTGCCGCTCGCACGGCGACAGCGCCCGCGGAAAAAACGGCCGACAAGGCAGCCGATAAGGCCACCGACAAGTCTGCCGAAAAACCTGCGGCTGAGAAGTCGGACGCCGCCAAGCAGCCCCCGGCCGCCGCCTGAGCCCCATTCAGGGGAAGGGCGCAACGCGCCGCCCCCTTTCAAGAGAGTTTCCAAACATGAACGATAAGACGGATTTTCGCTGCGGGACCGTGGCGATCGTCGGGCGTCCGAACGTCGGCAAATCGACACTGCTCAACGCCCTCGTCGGTCAGAAGATCAGCATCACCTCGCGCAAGGCGCAGACGACGCGGCATCGCATTACCGGCATTTGCACCACGGACGATGCGCAGTACATCTTCGTCGACACGCCGGGGTTTCAGACGCGTCACGCCACTGCGCTGAACCGATCGCTCAATCGCGCCGTGACCTCCACGCTGTCCAGCGTCGATGTCGTCATGTTCGTCATCGAAGCGGGCAACTTCGGGCCGGACGACGAGAAGGTGCTCAAGCTGCTGCCCGACAACACCCCGGTGCTGCTCATCGTCAACAAGTTCGATCGCATTGCCGACAGAGCGGAAATTCTGCCGTTCCTGAAAAGGGTGGGCGACCTGCGCGACTTCCGCGAGATCGTGCCGCTGTCCGCGAAGCGTCCAGACGATACCCAGCGGTTGCTTGGGGTGTTGCGTCCGTACCTGCTCGAAGGCGAGCCGATCTATGGCGAAGACGATCTCACCGACCGAAGCGAGCGGTTCATGGCGGCCGAGATCCTGCGTGAGAAGGTGTTCCGCTGGACGGGCGACGAGCTGCCGTACACAAGCACGGTGATCATCGACAAATTCGAGCAGGAAGGGGATCTGCGCCGCGTGTTCGCAACGATTCTGGTCGATCGCGACAGCCACAAGGCGATGATCATCGGCAACAAGGGGGCGAAGCTCAAACAGATTTCCACCGATGCCCGTCTCGATATGGCGAAGCTCTTCGACGGGCCCGTGTACCTGGAAGTCTGGATCAAGGTGAAGGGTGGCTGGGCCGACAACGAGGCCGGCCTGCGGGCGTATGGCTACGAGTGAACCGGACACCTTACGTGACGAGATTGCACCGCCGGACGATGTGACGTTGGCGGAAAGCAGCGCCTCGGCTGCCGGTGCGCCGCTGACGTCGGTCCCTCGTACCTCGCACGCCGGGGCAATCGGAGCGCGGCCGGCTCGCCAGGCGCGCAGTGCGCGCGCGCGGAGTGTCGACGACGATGCGTCGGACGCATTCCAGCACGCCGAAGCCACCGCCGATACCGTCAAGCGCGAAGCGAAACGCGTGCGCCGTGCGCCATCGCCCGCCCGGGCGGCCGAGCGCGAGCAAAGCCGCGTGACCGAGCAGCCCGGCTTTGTGCTGCACAGCTATCCCTACCGCGAAACCAGCCTGATCATCGACGTGCTCACGCGCGACCACGGCCGCGTCGCGCTCGTGGCGAAGGGGGCCAAACGTCCGCACTCGGCGCTGCGTGGCGTACTCCAGACGTTTCAGCCGCTCTCGCTCGCCTGGCTTGGCAAGGCAGAGCTGCGTACGCTGACCAAGGCTGAGTGGGTTGGCGGATTGCGTCCGCTTGAAGGCGATGCGCTGCTCAGCGGCTTCTACCTGAACGAATTGCTGGTGAAGTTCTGCGCGCGCGACGATCCGCACGACAAGCTCTTCCAGCACTATCTGACCACGCTGCATCATCTCGCGCATGGTGAGCCGGCGGGTATCATCCTGCGGGCATTCGAGCGCGTGCTGCTGCGTGAGACCGGTTACGCCGTGGCGTTCGACCGCTGCACGCAGACGCGCGGCAAGGTCGCGCCCGAGCGCCGCTACGTGTTTCATCCAGACCGGGGGGTACGCCCGGCGGGCGGCGATGAACCGTCGGACTGGCCGGTCGTCATCGGGCAGACGTTGCTCGACATGGAGCAAGACGATTATTCCCGGGCGCAGACCGTGCAGCAAAGCAAGCTGCTCATGCGCTTTCTTCTCAACCACCACTTGGGCGGCGTTCCGCTCAACACGCGGCAGATCCTGCTCGACCTGCAAAAACTATGAGCCTCTTCTTCCACGGCAACCCCATCGACCTCGGGGTGAACATCGATCACGTCGCCACGGTGCGCAACGCGCGCGGCACGGCCTATCCCGACCCGGTCAGGGCGGCATTGCTGGCTGAAGCGGCGGGCGCCGATGTCATCACGCTGCACCTGCGTGAAGACCGTCGTCATATTCGCGACGACGATGTGGCGAATCTGCGCGACAAGTTGCTCACGCGGATGAACCTCGAGTGTGCCGTGACGGACGAGATGCTGGCGATCGCATGCCGCACCAAGCCGCACGACGTTTGTCTGGTGCCGGAGCGTCGTCAGGAACTGACGACCGAAGGCGGGCTGGACGTCGTCGGTCAGTACGACCGTGTGGCTGCCGCGACGCAGCAACTCGGCGAAGTGGGCAGCCGTGTGTCGCTGTTCATCGATCCGGACGAAGCGCCGATCCGCGCGGCGGCGCGCATGGGCGCGCCGGTGGTCGAGCTGCACACCGGCCGCTACGCGGAGGCGCACGACGAGGCCACGCGCGAGGCCGAGTTCGCCCGCATCGAACGCGCCGTCGCGCTCGGTCTGTCGTTGGGCCTGCGCGTCAACGCCGGACATGGCTTGCATTATGAAAATGTGCAGCCGATCGCCGCGATCGAGGGCATTTCCGAACTGAACATCGGACACGCGATCGTCGCCCACGCCCTTTTCGTGGGCTGGGAGAACGCCGTGCGCGAGATGAAGGCCATCATGGTCGCCAGCCGCATCGCGGCGCGCGGCTGAGTCACGACGCCTTTCCCCCCCCACCATCAGGCGCTGCCCATGAGCGATCCGACGATGCCGTCGCCTTCGTCCCCCGACGTGCCGCCACCAGGCGAGCGTGCCGCTGGCCCTGAGTCCGGGGGCACGGCGATTTACGGCGTAGGCACGGACATCCTCCAGATCAGCCGTGTTGTCGGCGTCATGACGCGCACCCATGGGCGGTTCGCCGAGCGCGTGCTGGGGCCCGAGGAACTCAAGGTTTATCACGCGCGTCAGAGCCGGTCCGCCGTGCGCGGACTCGCGTATCTGTGCACGCGCTTCGCGGCGAAAGAGGCCGTGTCGAAGGCCATCGGGCTGGGTATGCGGTGGCCGATGACGTGGCGTGCCGTGCAAACGCTCAATGCGCCGTCGGGCAAGCCGGTCGTGGTGGCGTCGGGGGAGTTGGTGCAGTGGCTGGCCGAGCGGCAACTGTCGATCGAGATTTCGATCACGGACGAGAAAGAGTATGCGGTCGCCTTTGCGATCGCATCACGTAACGTAGGCAACATTCGCAATATTGCATCGGAGAAAACGCAATGACGAAGCGCAGGCCGGGCCCGGTGATGCTGGACGTCGTCGGGCTGACCCTCAGCGAAGACGACGTCCGTCGCATCGACCATCCGTTGACCGGGGGGGTGATCCTGTTCGCCCGCAACTTTGACGATCGCGCGCAACTGTGCGCGCTCACGAAGCAGATTCGCGACCTGCGCGACGACATCGTGATCGCTGTCGATCATGAGGGCGGGCGCGTGCAGCGCTTTCGTACCGACGGCTTCACGCACCTGCCGGCCATGGGCAAGCTGGGCAAGCTCTGGCACGACGACGTGTTCAAGGCGACGCGCGTGGCGACGGCCGTCGGCTATGTGCTGGCGGCCGAATTGCGCGCGTGCGATATCGACCTGAGCTTCACCCCCGTGCTGGACCTGGACTACGGAACGTCGGCGGTCATCGGCGATCGTGCGTTTGACGCCGACCCGCGCGTGGTGGCCATGCTGGCCAAGAGCCTCAATCACGGCCTGCTTCTCGCCGGGATGGCGAACTGCGGCAAGCACTTCCCGGGGCATGGTTTCGTGGCGGCCGACTCGCACCACGAAATTCCGGTTGACGAGCGCTCGCTCGACGAGATCCTCAGCGTCGATGCGCAACCGTATGACTGGCTCGGCATGTCGCTGGCGGCGGTCATGCCGGCGCACGTGATTTATCCGCAGGTCGATTCGAACCCCGCCGGATTCTCGGCCAAGTGGCTCAAGGAAATCCTGCGCGGCAAGTATGCGTTCGACGGTGTGATTTTCAGCGACGACCTGTCGATGCAAGGGGCGAGCGCCGCTGGCGATGTCGTGACGGCGGCGCATGCCGCCATGGCGGCCGGCTGCGACATGGTCCTCATCTGCAACAGTCCGGAAAAGGCGGACCGATTGCTGCATGAGATGAAGTCGGTGCCCGATACCGCGTCTCAGCGCCGCATCAAGCATCTGCAGGGCCGCGGCAAGGTGCACGGCTGGGAAAAGATGCTCGCGCAGCCGGAATATCAGGCGGCGAAGCGTCTGATCGTGGAGACGTTCGGCGCGTAAGCGAGACACGCCCGCCAAGCAAAAAAGCGCTCAACCCTGACGGGAAGAGCGCTTTTTTTGTTGCCTGACGGTCGCGGATCGCGCCGCGTCGTCCGTAGACGGCGCGGGCGGCGTCGCAATCGTTTAGACGCGGCTGCGGTACTCGTCGGTACGCGTATCGATTTCGATCTTGTCGCCGGTGTTGACGAACAGCGGCACCTGGATTTCCAGCAGATCGTTGATCTTGGCGTTCTTCAGCACGCGGCCCGACGACGTATCGCCCTTGACGGCCGGTTCGGTGTATTCCACAACGCGCACGAGCGAGGTCGGCAGGTCGACCGAGATGGCCTTTTCATTGTAGAAAACGACTTCGCACTTCATGCCGTCTTCGAGGTACTTGATCGCGTCGCCCATGTTTTCGGCTTCGACTTCGTACTGGTTGTAGTCGGCGTCCATGAACACGTACATCGGGTCGGCGAAGTACGAGTAGGTCACTTCCTTCTTGTCGAGCACAACGACGTCGAACTTGTCGTCGGCCTTGTAGGCGAATTCGCCACGGCCTTCGCCCATCAACTTCTTGTACTTCATCTTGACGACGCTGGAGTTGCGGCCCGACTTGACGTATTCGGTCTTCAGCACGACATTGGGCTCACCGTCGATCATGACGACGTTACCGACGCGGAGTTCTTGAGCGGTTTTCATAAAAAACGAGATCCTGTGACGAAATAAGCGATTTGCCGCTTGTTGAGCGCTTCCATACGCCCACTCGCCGCTTGATTCCCGCGCCCGCCTGGAAACGGTCCGGTGCAGCAGGTTCAGCAGCAAAGCGTTGAAAAACCAGCTATTTTACCTGATTTTCGGCGAAGCTTGCCAACTGTCGCGCGAGGTCGGGGAGGGCCGCCTGCCTGCCTGCCCACGCCCGCGCATGGCGATTCAGTTCGGGCAGGACGGCGGCCAGTGCCGGCCAGTCGGGCGGGGGGCTGGCGTAGCCGTTCCAGAGATGCCAGAAAGTGCGCAGCGCCTCGCGTGCATCGTGTCCCAAGGCGCCGGTTGCCGGCGAGTCGGCGCTCGGATCGCTCAGATAGCGGTCGAGAAACGCGTCGAGTTTCACGTGGTGCGCGTTGTCGTCCTGCGGATAGATATGCCAGACGAGCGGCTTCGCCGCCCATTGCGCGCGCACGAACGAATCTTCTCCACGCACAAAATTGAGATCGCACGCCCACAGCAGCGCGTCGAACTCGGATTGCGCAACGAATGGCAGTCCATACGCCGTCAGTGCTCCTTGCGTTGCACAGTCGCGTGGCGCCAGTACCTCGCGGCCAAACCACGCGCCGACCGACGGTGCGATCCGACCTGGCGGGACCAGGCAGACGATGGGCGTCTCGCTGGCGGCCCATTGCGCAAGCAACCCCGGAAGCGCGGCGTTCTCATACGTGAAGAGCGATACCACCAGCGTGTCCCTCGGTGCGCCCGGGAGTCCGAGCGTGCGCTGCCACCAGGCGTCGCGAAGCGCCGGCGATGCAAGGAAGGCGTCTCTGCGCGAGAACAGCTCCCGTTCGCGCGCGAGCCCACCCGTGCGTTCCGTGAAGCCCGGGAAGAAGAACGTTTTGACGAGCCCCAGTTGCGGGTGTATCGACTTTTGCAGATGACATCCCTCGACCCAGTCTTCGGCGCTCAGGTACTCGAGGTTGATCCACACCGGCGCGTGTCCCGCCTGTTTGCGCACATGCATCGCCTGAACGCAGGCGTCGGGAATCTGGCAGGCAAACGCTTCGATGACGACATCGCCCGGCGCATTGTCGTCAGTGATCGGGCCGAAGTCGGCATCCCATCGGCGTACGTCCACGCCGTCGCAGCGTTGTCGGGCCAGGGAGGGATCGATGTCGGGACGCAGGTGACGGAAGCTCGCGAGGTCGTCGACCCATAGCCGCACCGACCAGCCATGTTCGCGCACGAGTTGTCGCGCGAGCCGCCAGCACACGCCGATGTCGCCGAAATTGTCGACGACGGTGCAGAACAGATCGCAGCGCGGCACCGGAGGCAGGGTGGTTGCGGCGGGCGAGAACGTAGTGGGCAGGGACATTGAGAGGCGGCAACCCGGATTGGTCTAAACTTCGGATTCTAGTCCCTGCGCCTGCTGGCGACGCGTGACGATGCCGTCGCACACAATTTGCGTGCCGCCGCGATCGCACGGTTTCGCCCCCGGGGACGCTCCGATGCCTGAGTTCATGACTGAAGACGCCCACGACGTCACGCCGCCGCGCAAGTCCCGCAAAGCCAAATCCGCCACGGCCCCCGCGGTCGCCACGACGGCGGATGCCGCTCAGCCCCCCGCCGAGGCGTTGCCCGACAGCGCGGCGTTCGACGCCCGCACGGTGCTTGCCCAGTTGCCGAACCTGCCTGGCGTCTATCGCTACTACGACGCAGCGGGCAGCGTGCTGTACGTCGGCAAGGCTCGCAATCTGAAGAAGCGCGTGTCGAGCTACTTCAACAAGACGCAGCTTTCCCCACGCATTGCGCTCATGGTTGCGCGCATCGCGAAGCTCGAGACGACTGTCACGCGCTCGGAGACCGAAGCGCTGCTGCTTGAGAACAATCTGATCAAGGCGTTGCATCCGCGTTACAACATCCTGTTTCGCGACGACAAGTCGTATCCGTTTCTCAAGCTCACGCAGCACAAGTATCCGCGCATGGCCTACTATCGCGGCTCGGTGGATCGCCGTGGACAGTATTTCGGACCATTTCCCAGCGCTTGGGCCGTGCGCGAGAGCATTCAGATCCTGCAGAAAGTATTCCAACTGCGTACCTGCGAGGACTCCGTCTTCACGAATCGCACGCGGCCGTGCCTGCTGCATCAGATCGCGCGGTGCAGCGCGCCTTGCGTGGGCGCCATTCAGGATGAAGATTACGCACGCGATGTGAATAACGCGGCGGCGTTTCTCTCGGGGCGTCAGAGCGAAGTGCTCAGTGCGCTCGAAGCGAAGATGATGACGTACGCTCAGGCGCTCCAGTTCGAGCAGGCCGCCGTGGTGCGTAATCAGATGCAGGCGCTCTCGGGCGTGCTGCAACAGCAGTCCGTCGAGACGGCGGGGGATGTCGATGCCGATATCCTCGCCGTCGCCTATGCGGGCGGGCGCGCGTGTGTGAACCTCGCGATGGTGCGGGGTGGGCGCCATCTTGGCGACAAGGCGTATTTTCCGGCGCACGTGGAGCGCGGTGTCGAAGGCGGGATTGCCGACGAATTCGAGCCGGACGAGGCGCTCGCGCCGGACACGTCCGAGGCCAACGCGGACGATGCCGCCACACAGGCGCGCGAGATCGCCAACGACATGCCGTCGGATACCCCGTTGGCATCGCTCGAATCGCGTTTGCTCGAGGCCTTCGTCGCGCAGCACTACCTGGGCCAGTCGGTGCCGCCGGTACTGGTCGTGAGCCATGCGTTGCCGAGCGACGAGTTGCTCGCCGCGTTGTCCGAGCAAGCGGGCAGGCGCATTGCGATGGTGCGTCAGCCGCAGGGGCAACGGCGTGCCTGGCTCGACATGGCGCTGCAGGGCGCGCAGCTCGCGCTCACGCGATTGTTGACGGAGCAGGGGAGTCAGCAGGCGCGCACGCACGCGTTGGTGCAAACGATCGGACTCGACATCGACGATCCGGCGCGGTTGCGGGTGGAGTGCTTCGACATCAGCCACACGCAAGGCGAGGCGACGCAGGCGTCGTGCGTGGTGTTCCATCATCACAAGATGCAGACGAGCGAATACCGGCGCTACAACATCGCGGGCATTACGCCGGGCGACGACTATGCGGCAATGCGCCAGGTGCTCACGCGCCGCTATGGTCGTTTGATGGAGGCGGCCGCTCACGTGACCGATGCGGCCGATCCGTCCTCCGTGGCCGCCGACGTGGCGCGCGCCGAAGCCGAGACGCGCGTGCTGCCGGACGACGGGGCGGCGCTGCCGGCCGGCGAGTCTGCCGATGCAGGCGCCGCAACGGCCGCGCCCGAAGCGTCTGACGGGGAAGCGAATTTGCCGCAGCTCGTGCTGATCGACGGTGGCAAGGGGCAGGTCGAGGTGGCGCGCCAGGTGTTCGTCGAACTGGGGATCGACATCGGTCGATTGGTCGGCGTGGCGAAGGGCGAGGGCCGCAAAGTGGGGCTTGAGACGCTGATCTTTGCCGATGGACGCGCGCCGCTGGAATTGGGGCGCGAGAGTGCCGTGCTGATGCTGATCGCGCAGATTCGTGACGAGGCGCACCGGTTTGCGATCACGGGCATGCGGGCCAAGCGCGCGAAGGCGCGTCAGACGTCACGGCTTGAGGAGATCGAGGGCATCGGAGCGAAGCGCCGTCAGCGCCTGCTGATGCGGTTCGGCGGGTTGCAAGGGGTGGCGTCGGCCAGCGTGGACGAACTGGCCAGTGTCGACGGCATTTCGACAACGCTCGCCGAGCAGATCTATCGCCAACTGCACTGACGCGCGCAGCGCGTCACGTATCGCCGTGGAACAGCAGGCGCATGACGGTCTCGTTGTCGACGGTCTCGCCGGACAGCGTGCGGGCGAGCAGCTCGCCGCCGACGACGGGCGGCGCAAAAATCATGTCGGGCTGAACACGTTTGAGTTTGCTCAGGTGCTTGCTGTCGTTGACGGACGCGATGGTGCGCACCGTTGGCGCGATCTCTTTCGCGGCGAGCACGATGAAGGCGTTCTCCGAGTCGTCGGCCCGCAGGGCGAGCACGGCCTTGGCGTGTTCGATGCCGGCGTGGGTGAGCACGGTGTTGTCGCTGGCATCGCCGTGCATGACATCCGCCTCCTCGGGATACGGGTTATCGCTCCCGCTCGCGATGATGACCGTGACCGACCAGCCGCGCTTGGTGAGTTCGTGGTGCACGTTGATCGCGAGCGGCGATACGCCGGCCACGATGAAGTGGTTCTTTCGTATCACGTGAGTGAACCTCCCCGAGAGAATTTTCTTTAGGTTGCCGCCGACGAGCGGGCCGATGACGACGGTCAGCGACGTTGCGAAGACACTGATCCCGAAGACGATGACCGAGGCGGTGAACAGGCGTGCGTCGACGCTGTGCGGCACGATGTCGCCGTAGCCGACGGTCGTCATCGTGACGATGGCGAAGTAGAACGCCGTGGCCAGGTCGGTGACGGGCGGCGCGAACTCGTGGCCGAGATACATGGTGCCGAACGTCGCGTAGACGAGCAGCGCGAACACGGCGACGAGCGTGTAGAGCGTGGCCGCCGCGAAGCTGGCGCGGTCGAATTCCCGCCAGTACCAGAGCAAAAGCGCAACGCAGGCGAGCGAGAGCGCGAACGTCAGGTCGAAGCGAAGGTTCAGGTGGAAATTGATGGCGGCGGCCAGCACGAGCATGACGAGCGTGAAGGCCCAGGCGGTGCGCGCGCGGATGACGAGTCCGCAGGCGAGCGCGATGAGCGACAGGCCGGAGAGCGCACGGGGCAGATGCGAGAAGTCGATGCGCTCGATGGCGTTCAAGCCGAAGAGCAACCGCGGCAGGTGGCTGGCTTCGATGCGCGCGAGCGCCGAGAGGTCGCCGCGCACGAAGAGATCGATGAGCAGTGAACCGGGCACGCGCAGCAGCACGGAGGCGACGAGCAGCAGGCCGTCGATCCCGACCAGTGCCGCGATGAGGATGTGGGGTGACAGCAGCGGTCGTCGTAATGTGGGCAAGGGCCAGGGCGGTTTCACGAGATCGGCGCTATTGGCGGAGGGTTGCAAGCAAGATAGGGGCACACCGACGCACATGTCAACCGCTGCGCGGCGCCTCGGCCTTGTCGCTACGGGGCAGACACGGCACAATGCGGGTCTGGTACGGCTGCCGAGGGCGCCGTGTGTCGACCGCCGTTTGCCGAACTCATGCTGCCATGCCCTTTAACGTCCCGATATTACTGACCTGGCTCCGGATCGTGCTGATCCCGCTGGTGGTCGGCGTCTATTACGTGCCGCCGACCTGGTTGTCGCCGGTCGAGATGAATTGGGTGGCCTGCGGCGTGTTTGTGCTGGCGGCGCTGACCGACTGGTTCGATGGCTTTCTCGCACGGCGCTGGAACCAGACGTCGGCGTTCGGCGCGTTCCTGGACCCGGTGGCGGACAAGCTGATGGTCGCGGCGGCGCTGCTGATGCTGTTGCAGATGGGGCGGATCAATGCGTTGGTGGCGTTGATCATCATTGGCCGCGAGATCACGATTTCGGCGTTGCGTGAGTGGATGGCGCAGATTGGCGCGTCGCGCAGCGTGGCGGTGCATCAGTTGGGCAAGGTCAAGACGGCGGCGCAGATGGTGGCGATTCCGCTGTTGCTGTTCAACGGCACGGTCGTCTGGGGGGCGTGGCACTTCGACTCACGGTTCTGGGGGACATGGTTGATCTACGTGGCGGCGATTCTCACGTTGTGGTCGATGATGTATTATCTGCGCCGCGCGTGGCCGCAGATTCGAGAGCGGGGCGCGGGCAAGATGTGAGTGCAAGTCCCTGAAGACGCGGGATTTGCGCGGTCGGAGAGAATAATCTTCACAAATTTTCGGTGCGGATGCTTGACACTGAATCACGGTTTAGACATAATCTCCTTCTCGCTGCTACGGCGCTAGCCCAGCAGCGAAGTTTTAAGAAACGGTTGGATTGGTAGTACGCATGACAATGCGGGAGTAGCTCAGTTGGTAGAGCGCAACCGTGCCAAGGTTGAGGTCGCGAGTTCGAGACTCGTCTCCCGCTCCAGTTTTCACACTGGACATTGAGTGAAGCAATCCTTGGTGTTCGGTGTCATGCGGGAGTAGCTCAGTTGGTAGAGCGCAACCTTGCCAAGGTTGAGGTCGCGAGTTCGAGACTCGTCTCCCGCTCCAAATCCAGAGGGAAGCCTGGCTTCCCTTTTTATTTGCCGAAAAGCCCGCGGCGATCGATCCGAAGGGCGCCCTCGATGGCAACACCGAGCGGTTACAATGCGGCATATCCCAATGGCGGGATGGCAGAGTGGTCATGCAGCGGCCTGCAAAGCCGTGTACGCCGGTTCGATTCCGACTCCCGCCTCCAAAATTCAAAAGCCCTGACTTGTCAGGGCTTTTTCTTTTTCCGCCGTTGATACGGCGCGTCCATGCAGATGCTGGTGCGCTGTCAAGTGCCGCTCGTTCATAGCGTTGCGCGGCTCACCCATGTCAGCATCATGGTCCGTTGAGAATTGCCGCATTAATATTCTGAGAACGATCCCAGGCATCGGAAATCGATGAAAGACATGACCGTCCCGAAACTGTTTTGCGTGAGCGCATTTTTGACGAGCACGCATTGCCGATGCTGGAACGGGCTAGTGATGCACGTGTTTGCATTGGCCAGACACGCACGGATTGCCCGCCAGCTTCGCAAGCGCTTGGGCATGGCGCAGCACCTCGCGAACCTCCAAAGGCCCACCGTGACCCATGTGGAACCGCTTGCCGCCGCTCTGCACCATCCGAATCAGTTCACGCGACACCGTGGCGGGGTCATCTTCAAACGGCGGTCGAATGGCTCGCCCCTTTCGAATCACGCCACCGATAAGGATGCCTGAGGCGATCAGGTCGCCAACCATCATGTCCTGGGACGACAACTCCACGGCAATCGAGCCGGGCGTATGGCCGCCCGTATGCCGCACGATGCCATCAACCCCGAAGTCGAGCAGGTTCACCGTGTGGCCGTTGCTCATCATGATGTCCGGGACAAAGCCGTCGTATGGTTCATGCGGAACTGGCGTCTTGAGAAACAGCTTGCCGACCCAACTCGTCGTGCAATAGGTCATCGGCTCCTTGCGGCTGTAAAAATCCGCGTCATTCTGATGCGCCAGAATGGGCGCGCCCGACAATGCGCGCACACGTGCCGCGCTGCCGGCGTGATCGGTATGCGCATGCGTGACAACGATCAACTTGATGTCGCGAAACGTCAGGCCGTGTTCGGCGAGCACCTTGCCGATCTTGAGCTCCGATCCGGGAATGCCGGTGTCAATGAGTACACAACCGGCCTCGCTGCGGATGAGATGGGCGTTGACCATACCGAAAGGCAAGATCGGAATGGTAATGATCTGGGTCTGAAACATGACGTAATCCTTGGATAGGCAAGTAGACGGTGGCATGCGGTCTATGGTGTCGTGGCGAAGTCTTCGTCATCGCTGCGATGCGGTGCGAAGCGTTGCGTGGTGCCCGCGATCATGTTGCGCTCGGCAGGAGGCGCTTCCGCAGGCTCGATCAGTGCGGGCGTTGCAGCTGCTAACGGCGTGGCAAAGTCCCGGATCAGGTCTGACAGGTCGCCCGGTGCTTCCAGGGGCGAGAGATGGCCGATGCCCGACAAAATATGCAAAGTGGCGTGCGGTATGCGCGTCATCAACTCCTGCCGCAGCACAGCAGGGGGATCGACCTGATCTTTTTCGCCTGAAATGACGAGTGTGGGAACGCGAATCAGTGCGGCTTGCGCGCTGATGTCTTCCTGGCTGGCGGCCAGCGGCCACGCCACTTTGGCTGCGGGCGCTCCGCGCAGGCTGTCCTGCACGACGGTTTCCAGATCGTCCGGCTGAAGCGGACTGGCTGCCAGCACCTGCCGGACGGTGGCCAGGATGCTTTCCCGGCTATCGTAGGCGCTGACCATGTCTTGCCTGACGGCAAGCGGCACGCGCATCGGCGATGGCGGCGATGGTGCCACCAGCACCAGTCCCGCCAATCCTGCCGGGTGGCGCGATGCCAGCAGTTGCGCGACTTTGCCACCCATCGAATGCCCGACCAAGAGGTAATGGTCGAGGCCGAGGCTTTCGATCAGCCGTTGGGCATCGTCGGCCAGCGTCGCGAGCGTATAACCACTGGATGGTTTGTCCGACTGGCCCCAGCCGCGCTGATCGAGCGCGATGGTGCGAAAAGCGGGCCTGAGGCGCTGGGTGACATGCCGCCACGTGCGCGACGACCCGCCCCAGTAATGCAGGAACACGAGCACCGGAGCGGTTATCCCGAGATCCTCGACATGTAGTTGGACGGTGTCCGAAAGGGTGTTCATGAAACGGCTCCTGAAACAGGCTGGCAGTGAGGATATTGCGGCTGTGGTGATCTCAGGCGGCGGCCTGAAGGATGAAGTCAGCGACGACAACGGGATGCGACAACATCGGCACATGGCTGGAAGCAACACGCTTGACCGTTGCATTCATGCGCGCGGCCATGCGTTCCTGATCCACGCGCAGGATGGCCTGATCGTCTTCGCCAATCAGGTAGAAGGTGGGACGACTGCGCCATGCGGCCTGTGTCAGCGTGCCGCCGAGCGCCGCGCCGTTGATCGGGCCTTGCGTGGCATGGACGACTGTCTGCTCGGCGGGGGCGAGGTCCTGTGCGAACAGGGTGGCGACGCCTTTGGCGGTGAGCGACAGGAACCCTTGCGCGTCGGGCCTGATTTCGTCGTTGAGCGGGGCGGCTTCGAACTGGGCGAAGAGCGAGCCGGCTGATTCGCCCGCATCCGGCGCAAAGGCGTCGATGTACACGAGCCGTTTGACCTTGGGATCGTTGCCTGCCTGCCCGATCACCGCGCCCGCATAGCTGTGACCCACCAGAACCACATCGCCCTGCGCCAGCGCGATGGCACGGCCAACCGCCGCGACATCGGCCTCGAAACTGGTGAGCGGAAGCTGGACGGCAGTCACGGCCATGCCCTTGGCGGCCAGCAGAGGGATGATCTTGGCCCAGCTGGAGCCATCAGCCCAGGCGCCGTGAACGAGGATTACGTTAGAGATCGAGTTGGATACAGAGACAGTCATCGTATTTCTCCTTGAATATATGGTTTGGGGGAAGAGGCTTAGCCGTGCCAGTGTGAGCAGCGGATGACGGAGCAGAAATTCCCGCGATGGAAATGCGGCGCCTTGTCGGCGATCACATCTGCCTTGACGTTGCCGAATGTGGTGTCGGGCTTATGCTTGATGCCGTCGTAGAAGGCCTGGATGATGTCTTCCTTGAAGGCGGGGGTGCGTGGAAAGGCGGCGACCACGGCCTCACGGATGTCCTCGGGATAGCGGTCATAGGTCAGGCCGAGCACGTCCATCTCAACGCCTGCGGTGGTAAGGGCGATCACCGGATGCATGAATTCGGGTACGCCCGGCGTGGTGTGCAGCGCAATGCCGGTCCACACCTTTTCAATGTCGGCGGGGTCGAGCTTGTAGCTTTGCAGGAAGTCGCGGGCGGCGTTCGCCCCATCCACTTCGAAGCGCAGGTCGGCGCTGCTGTGCGACGGCATCAGACCGACATCGTGGAACATCGTCGCCGCGTAAAGCAGCTCCGGATTGAAGGTCAGTCCGCGTTGCTGCCCGGCGAGGGCGCCGAAGAAATAGACCCGGCTCGAATGGTTGAACAGCAGCTCGGTCTCGGTATCGCGCACAAATTCGGTGATCGCCCGGGCCAAGGCGCTGTCGGGAATGGCAATGCCATTGATGGCCGGCGTTGCATGATGATGGTGGGTCAAGATGGTTCTCCGTAGGTAGCGAACTTGGCGGGTATCGGATGAATGCGCCAGCGACGGTGCTGACGGCCATTGCCGTGGATCGAATGCGTGGTTTGGCTGGCGCCCGACTAGGACCTCGCAGCCGACCTAGTCATCATCGCGACAATCCGGTGTGGCAGCAATCGCATTGATCCGCGAAAAACCGCCAAGCGTGAGTGATAAACTGCCAGCGGCGTTTCGGGCGAATGGGAGTCCGAAAAACGGATCAATCTTGGCGCGGGGGCACGGGTACTGATGGCAAAGCGAGAAGTTGCAATCGTCATTTTCGACGGCGTTCAAGCGCTTGACGTAGCCGGCCCACTTGATGTCTTCACGGCAGCCAATGGCTTCTTGCCGGAGCAGGACCATTACCAATGCGTTCTGGTGGCAAGCAACACACAGCGCCTGCGCAGTTCCAACGGAATGTGGATGATGGCTGATCTGAGCTTCGATCAGGCAGACCGCGCTTTTGACACGGTGCTGGTGGCAGGCGGCCCGCACCTTCCCGCAAGTCCACCCGACGATGCCTTGTCGGCATGGCTGAGGCGATGGGGTGTCGCGGCCCAGCGATATGGCTCGATTTGCACGGGCGCTTTTGCGCTAGGCCATGCCGGACTGCTCGATGACCGAACCGTCACGACGCATTGGATTTGTTCGGAGCAGCTCGCAACGCAGTTCCCTGCAGCGCGGGTGGAGCATGACCGGATCTATTCTCGTGACGATCGCTTGGTGACCTCCGCCGGCGTGACGGCCGGCATTGACCTCAGCCTCTCTCTGGTGGGTGAAGATCACGGACCTGCGCTTTCTCTCGCATGCGCCAAGGCGCTCGTTGTTATCGCGCAGCGCCAGGGAGGCCAATCTCAGTTCAGCCCCCTGTTGATCTCGGCCCGTGACCCGGAAACTCCGCTGGGCAGGGTGCAAACCTACGTAATGGAACATATCCGCGAGGCGTTCCCGGTTGAGCGGCTCGCTGATATCGGCGGTGTAAGCCCGCGTAGTATTGCGCGGCTCTTCGTGAGTGAACTGAGCGTAACCCCGCATGAATTCGTGGAAGGGGTTCGCCTGGATCAAGCTCGCAAACTTCTGGAGTCCACCGAGGCGGCCCTCAAGACCATCGCTTTCGACTGTGGTTTTACCAGTCCCGACCATATGCGCAGCGCGTTTCAGCGGCGACTCAACGTCACGCCTCAGCAATATCGAGGAAGCTTCAAAACCGTGTAGAAGAATTTGCCTCGGTGAAGTTGGCCCTTCGTTGTTGAACGGCTCACTCGCCGGCAGTTTCGCGCAACACTCATGCCGCCGCGCCGAGGCGCGCGACTACCTGAGCGCGTGGTGACCAAAGCGTTCAACGGGAAAATCAATGAACGCGCGTGCGCGTGCCGACTGATTCAGTTTGTTCGGGTAGTAGACGAACAAATCGACATCCGGCGGAACGTGTTCGGGGAGTACCGCGCGCAGTCGCCCGCTCTCCACGAGATCCACCGGCCGATCCGTCACGTCCAATTGCACTTCCACGTGGGGGTGCCGCTTGGCGAATTCGGAAAGGAGCGGCGCAATCACGGTGCGCCCGAACCCCATGGGCGCGTTGACGCGCAACAGGCCTCGCGGCACTGACCGGCTCGACGATACCGCATCCTCCATCTCTCGGATCTCGGCCAGGATGCGCGTCGCATGAACTCACGTGGGGGGGCGCAAGCGACGGGCGGGCGGTGCGGACCGACCAGCATCGGCCAGCAACGTCGCTTTGCCCCCCCCGCCATTGCGTCAACCGATGGAGCGACGTGCGATGACGCGTCGTGACAACAGCAGCAGCACCGTCAGCACGCAAAAAATGGCGCCTGCGTAAAACGTCGCCATGGCGCCGACCCGATCCCACAGCATGCCGGCAATGACGCTCGACCCGAGCGTGACGATGCCGCTCACCAGGTTGAAAACACCAAAGGCCGTCCCCCGCAATTGGGCCGGCGCCGTCTGGGCGACCATCGTGGCCAGCAGCCCCTGGGTCATGCCCATATGCAATCCCCAAAGGGCGACACCGACGAGCAGTACCGTCCAATGGTTGCCGTGCGCGAGCACGATGTCGGACGCGAACAACATCACAAGGCCCGCGATGAGCAATCGGGTGTGGCTCATCTGGTCGGCGAGCTTTCCGAAGGGATAGGCCGACAGCGCATAGACGGCGTTCATTGCCACCATCACCAGCGGCACCCATGCGACAGGCACGCCGCTGTCCATGGCCCGCAGCACCAGGAATGCTTCGCTGAATCGCGCCAGCGCAAATACGCCCCCCACGCCGACGACCCACCAATAGCCGCGTCCGAGGCGTTTTGCGTTCTCCCAGCGAATCGGGTTGACCCGCTTGGCCCCGCGGTCGTGAGCGGGTTCTTCAATGCCCAGCGTGAGCAGCGCCACGGCGATCACGCCGGGGATCATGGCCAGCCAGAAGGCCAGCCGAAAGTTGTCCGATCCTGCGAGCATGATGAGAACCGCCAGCAACGGTCCCAGGAACGCGCCCACCGTGTCCAGTGCCTGTCGCAAGCCGAACGCCGCGCCGCGCAGGTGGGGTGGCGTAACGTCGGCCACCAGCGCGTCGCGTGGGGCACCGCGTACGCCCTTGCCAACACGATCGAGCACGCGCGCGGTCACGACAACCCCGATCGTGGGCGCGATGGCGAACAACGGTTTGCTGATCGCACCGAGACCGTATCCCAAGACCGCAAGCCACTTGCGATTACGCAAATAATCGCTGAGCGTTCCGGAAAACACTTTCACGATTGGGGCCGTGGCTTCGGCGATCCCTTCGATCAGGCCGATCGTCGTCGCGCTCGCGCCGAGACTTGCCATCAGAAACATCGGCAGGAGGCTGTGGATGATCTCGGATGAAATGTCCATGAACAGACTGACGAAACCGAGTATCCACACGCTTCGTGGGATCTGTTGCAGTACCTTCGTTCGCGGGTTGGCTGACATCGAACATTTCCGAGGGGCGGCGGAATCGAGTGGGGGGCTGGACCTGCCTTCCACAGGGTAAACCACCTGCAGGTTAGCTGGCAGGCACGTTTTCGGCTATTACTATTGTTGGGATTGCCCTGCCGCCGGAGCGACTGCTGCTGTGCGTCGTCACCCTGCCAGGGGGCAACCGCGGAACGACGTGTCCGAGCGTGCCGGCTGGAAAGCGCCCGAACTCTTCTCTACAATGAAAATCCGCACTCGAAGCCGAAACCGAACATCGGCTTGCGAGCCCGCCGGCTGCGCTGGCGAACGCCGGCAATCAAGGAAGGCAACCATGTCGACACTGATCGAAACGATGACGGGCGCGATCGACGGCCTACTGCCGGAACTCGAGGCGATCTACAAGGACCTTCACCAGCATCCGGAACTGTCGATGCAGGAAGTCCGCACCGCACGGATCGTGGCGGACTACGTCGAGAAGCTCGGCTATGAAGTCGCGCGCAACGTGGGCGTGACCGGAGTGGTGGCCGTGCTTCGCAACGGCGCCGGGCCGACGGTGATGCTGCGTGCCGACATGGACGCGCTGCCGATGGCCGAAGCCACCGGACTGCCCTATGCCAGCACGGTGAGCGCGAAGGATGAAGACGGCGTCGAGGTCGGTGTCGCACACTCGTGCGGTCACGATATGCACGTGACCTGGCTGATGGGCGTCGCGCGACTGATGGCCGAACATCGCGACGCCTGGCACGGCACCCTGATGGCCGTTTTCCAGCCCGGAGAAGAAGTCGCCCGCGGCGCGCGCAGCATGATGGACGATGGGATGACGCAGCGCTTTCCGAAGCCCGACGTGATTCTCGGCCAGCACGTGATGGTCGGCGCGGCGGGCACGGTGGGCTATCGAAGCGGCACGATTCTCTCCGCCGGCGACAGTCTCAAGGTCAAGCTGTTCGGCCGTGGCTCGCATGGGTCGCAGCCCCAGACGTCGATCGATCCGGTCATCATGGCGGCGTCCACGACGCTGCGCCTGCAGACGATCGTGTCGCGCGAAATTTCGCCACGCGACAGTGCGGTGTTGACCGTCGGGGCCCTGCAGGCGGGAACGAAAGAAAACATCATCCCCGACGACGCCACGCTCAAGCTCAATGTGCGCACATTCGACGAAGACGTGCGCGAGTACATGCTCGGTGCGATCCGTCGTATCTGCTGTGCGGAGTGCGCCGCCTCGAACGCCCCGCGCGATCCGGAGTTCACAACGCTGTCGAGCTACCCGCTTACGGTCAACGATGCCGCGACCCACGCGCGCCTGCTTGCCGCCTTCGAAGCCCATTTCGGCGAGCGCGTTTATGAAACGCAGCCCGCAGCGGCCAGCGAGGACTTCAGCGTGTTCGGCCGTGAATGGAAGGTGCCGTATGCCTTCTGGTTCGTCGGCGGCACCGATCCCGAGGTGTTCCGGCGCGCCGTGGCGGCGAAGCGGATCAACGAGATTCCGAGCAATCATTCGCCGAAATTCGCACCAGTGATCGAGCCAACGCTGCGCACCGGGTTGGAGGCCATGCTGTGCGCCGCCGGCGTGTGGCTCGCCCAACACGACGCAGCGGCATGAATTCCCACACGGTCTATCTCGTTCTCGACCTGATCGGTACCTTCGCCTTCGCGCTCAGCGGCGCGGTCGCGGCGCGTCAACGGCGACTCGATCTCTTCGGCATTGCGGCAGTGTCGTTCATGGTGGCTTGCGGCGGCGGTATCATCCGCGATGTCTGTATCGGCGCGATTCCGCCCACCGGACTCTCGAACTGGCGCTATCTAGCGGTGTCGTTGCTGGCATCCGTCGTGGTAATTGCCGCCTACGCGCCGGTTCGCCGGATGCACCAGCCAGTGCTCTTCTTCGACGCGATCGGGCTCGGCCTGTTTGCGGTCTCGGGCGCGCAGAAGGCACTGGCCTTCACACACAGCGCCGAACTGGCGATTCTGCTGGGGATCGTGAGCGCGGTCGGTGGCGGCGTCATGCGCGACGTGCTGCTATCGCGCGTGCCATCCATTCTGGACCGGGAAATTTATGCCTCGGCGGCGCTTGTCGGCGCGGGCGTGCAAGTCGGTTTCTTCTATGCGGGATGGACGGACTGGTGGACGCCGTGGTTTGCCACGTTTGCCTGCGTCGCGCTGCGTCTCGCGTCACTTCGTTTCGGCTGGGGGCTGCCGGTATTCGGCAAGCCGCGCGTGATCGACGGCCCCGACGGAAAGTAGTGGGGCTTCCGGCAGGCAGGACCGCGAAACACAACCGGCCGTCAAACGTCGACTGTCAAAGGCGCTGTGCTCGCGTGCCGGGCTGCGGCATTACGCTTGCGGACCGGCCGATTCCTGCGCGCGACGCAGACGCTCGCGGCTGTTGGTGAGGTGCGTGCGCATGGCCGCGCGCGCCGCTTCCGGATCGTGTCGCGCAATGGCGTTATAGATGTCTTCGTGCTCGCGATTCACGCGATTGAGATACGACACCTGGTCGTCGTCGGCGAGCTCGGCGGAATTCACGCGCGTACGTGGAATGATCGTGTTGCCGAGCTGCTCGAGAATGTCGTGGAAATAGCGGTTGCCGGTAGCGTTGGCCACTTGCAGATGGAACGCGACGTCGGCCGTCACCGCATTGCCCGTGCGTTGGCGCACGTGCATCTCGAAGTCGTCCAGCGCCTGACGCATCAGCTTGAGCTGTGTGTCGGTACGGCGATTCGCCGCCAGCCCGGCCGCTTCCGTTTCCAGCGAAATACGCAGCTCCAGGATCGCCATCACGTCGAGCATTGTGAGGATGCGGTTGGTGTCGACCTGCAATGAATTCTCGCGCGGCGCTTCGAGCACGAAGGTGCCGATGCCGTGGCGCGTTTCCACCAGTTGCGCGGCTTGCAGTCGCGAGATCGCTTCGCGGACCACGGTGCGGCTCACGCCCAGGCTTTCCATGATGGCCGACTCGGTCGGCAGCTTGTCGCCCGGGCGGAACGTCCCGCTGCGGATCTGCTCGGACAACGCGCTCACCACCTCTTCCGTGAGGCTGCGAGACTTGCGGCGAGGACGTGCGGGCAACGGGCTGGTCATGGACATGGCGTTGGTTGGAATGTTGGGTGACGACAGAACGCCCCCAGTTTACCTTATCGCCGGTCGCATACATACGACAACCGATAAGAATCGACCGCCAACGCCACCCCCTAATCGGTATCAGGCATTGGCGGCCGAAAGTACCACCTCGTGCGACTTCTCGCGACCACTCATGACTGCCTGGGCCGGCACGCGCACGGCGCCAGCCCGGACAGCTTTCCTACGGACGAACCCGCGTCAGAAATCGACGCGGATCCCCAGCATGCCGACCACCTGCGAACTCGTC
This sequence comes from Pandoraea sp. B-6, assembly GCF_000282835.1. NCBI lineage: Bacteria > Pseudomonadati > Pseudomonadota > Betaproteobacteria > Burkholderiales > Burkholderiaceae > Pandoraea > Pandoraea sp. B-6. The sequence goes on from NZ_KB290501.1 coordinate 78,871, forward strand.
GCCGACGGCGTGCTGTTCTGCGAGTCGCCCACCGCCGGGCCGGCATTGATGATGCTCGCCGCATTGGCCGAGAGCGACTTGCCGTTGGCGTGCTGCCAGGCTTCGAGCGCGTACAGCGAGGTGCGCTTCGAGAGCGAATACACTTGCGCAAGCGAGACCTGATGATAGGTGGCGGCATCGGTGATGCCGTTCGCCTTCGAGGCCGCCGTGTAGCTGTACGCCGCCGCCAGACGCCACTGCGGCGACACGACCCACGACGCATGCACGCCCGCGGTATTGAAGATGGCGGTGTCATGGAAGAGCGACGCCGCGCCCGGCTTGTACTGCACGTTGCTGTAAGTCGCGCCCAGCGTCACGCTGCCGATCGTGTAAATACCGGCCACGGCGATGTGTTGCAGCACATCGGCAGTGACATAGCCCTGGTTGAGGGAGGACGTGCCCGGCGTGCCGGTCGACGCACCATTCCACGTCGCCCCGCTGCCGCCCACGTTGTTCAGGCGCAGGTAGCCGGCGGCCAGCGAGAGCGGGCCACCGTCGTAGCGCAGCGCGCCGGAGTAAGTGTTGCCCTTGCTGAACGCACCGGCCTGTCCGCCAAAGCCGTATTGCAGGCTGGCCGTCACGCCCCACATCACCGGCGACGTGTAGGTCACCGAGTTGTTGATGCGGATGGTGGTGTCGAGACCGTCGATATCGCCCGGGTGTGCGCCGGTCGCGCCCGTCACGTAGGTCGTCGGGCCGATGGTGCCGACCATCAGGTAGTACGGCGTGTACTGACGGCCGATGGTAACCGTGCCGAGCCGATCGTTCTTCAGGCCGACGAAGGCTTGACGATTGAACATCGAACCGGACGCGCCGAGTGTGCCATTGTTGAGGTCGAACCCGTTTTCCAACTGAAACAAGGCCTTGGTGCCACCGCCCAGATCCTCGGTGCCGCGCAGGCCCCAGCGACTCCCCGCCAGATTGCCGCTGCGCAGATAGGTGTTCGACTTGCCGTTCTGGTTGCTGCTGTACGTCATGGCATCGTCGACGATGCCATATAGCGTTACGCTCGACTGCGCAAACGCCGGGACGGCGCCAGCGGCGAGCCCGGCCAATACGAGCCCGGCAAACAATTTCGAATGTCTCACGACTTCTCCTTTTGTGGTGTGTTTTCTTGGACTTCGCTTGAAACGTTGTTGCATGCTCACGGGGGACTAAAAACGGGGTGCCCGGCCGCTCCAGTCGGGTTGGTATTTGCGCATCTGGATGGCGTCGTTGCGAGTGCGCACGCCGCAACGCAGAAACTGCTCGTGCAACTTGGCCAACTGGTCCTGATCGATCTCGAGACCCAGCCCAGGGGCCCGCGTCACGGCGACTGCGCCATTGCGAATGGCGATCTTGCCGCCGCGCACGACTTCCTCATCCGGCGCTTGCCACGGGTAATGCGTATCGCAGGCGTACGACAGGCGCGGCACGCTGGCGGCCAGATGCGTCATGGCCATCAAGCTGATGCCGAGGTGGGAGTTGGAATGCATCGACAGTCCGAGATCGAACGTCTCGCACATGCGCGCGAGCAGTTGGGTGTCGCGCAATCCGCCCCAGTAGTGATGGTCGGAAAGGATGATCTGCGCACCATTCAGTCGCACGTTCTCGCGGAACTGCCGCAGGTCGGTCACGACCATGTTCGTGGCGAGCGGCATGCCCGTGGCGCGATGCAGTTCCGCCATGCCTTCCAGCGTGGGCGTCGGATCTTCGTAGTACTCGAGATCGCCGGCGAGTTCGCGGCCCATTGCGATCGCAGTGGCGAGCGACCAGTTGCCATTCGGATCGATGCGCAACGGCTTGTCCGGAAAGGCGCGCTTGAGCGCCTTGATGCACTTCACCTCTTCCGACGGTTCGAGCACCCCGGCCTTGAGCTTGATGCTACCGAAGCCGTGGGCGTCGATCATCGTGCGTGCCTGGGCAACGAGTTGTTCGGCGTTGAGCGTTTCCCCCCAAGGGTCGAGCGGATAACCGGTCGCCGGCATGTCGATGTGCTGCGCGTACTTGAAGAACAGATACGCGCTGTAAGGCACCTCGGGACGGACTGCGCCGCCGAGCAGTTCGACCAGCGGAATACCCAGATGACGCGCCTGCAGATCGAGGAAGGGCACCTCGAACGCGGCGTAGATCTTCTCGGCGTCCTTGCGCGGATCGGTGCCCGGCGCGAGTTCGTATTCCACGCGCTCACCGCGCACGCCCTGACGCACTACCGCCGCGACGCGCGCGCGCAAGCCGTTGGTGTCGAACGGATCCATGCCGATCAGGTGCGCTCGGGTGCTGTCAAGCAACGCCAGCACTGGCGCGTCGCCGTACGTTTCGCCGAGGCCCACGTGACCGTTATCGGTCTCGATCTCGATGATCGAACGCAGCGCATACGGCTCGTGAATGCCGGCCGCGTTAAGCAACGGTGGGTCGCGAAAAGCGATGGGGGTGATCGTGATGCGGCGAATTTTCACAGCGACTCATCCTCCGGCTCCAGGGGGAGCAGGGCAAGGGACGGAAACGCAAATTGCGTTTTGTGGACTACTTTTACGTCATCGTATGACTGGCCGTAATTTAGGTGACGGACGGGACGTCTCTCTATCGGTGAAATCCCTGATGTGTATCGAAAGATCCCACTAAAATCCCCGGAATTTCGACAAATAATCAATCGAATAGGAATCTCTTAGGGAAATCTCTGAGATGTTCCGACGTGTCTCCTGATTGCAAATTCACCTTTCAAGTCATATGATGACTTACGAGAAATTCAACACGAAGAGGAGACAGCATGACCTTCAGCCGCAGAGGATTCTGGCAACGCACGCTTGGCGCACTGGCATGTGCGACCGTATTGGGAAGCATCGCGAGTACCGCAACCGCTGCGCCGGTCGCGCTGAACATTGTCGACGTGGCGGGTAACCTCGCCCTCACGCAGAAGGGCTTCGAGGCCTTCCGCGACAAGTACCCGGATCTTGTTTCCAAGATCACGTTTACCAACGCGCCCGCTCCACAACTGCCGGGCAAGATCAAGGCCATGCAAGCGGCGGGTCGTTCCGACATCGACATCGTGCTCACGGGTACCGATGCGCTTGCCGCCGGTATTCAGCAAAACCTCTGGCAGCGTCTGCTGCCTGATGACAGCGCAAAGCTGCCGGGCGTACTCGACAAGTACTCGCCTAACGTGCGCGCGATGCAGGAACTCTCAAAGGGCTACGGTATTACCGTGACGTATAGCCCGGGAGGACCGCTCATTGAATACAACCCGGCCAAGGTCAGTCATCCGCCGAAGACAGCCGCCGAGCTGCTCTCGTGGTGCAAGGCCAATCCGGGAAAGCTGATTTATGCACGTCCGGCCAACTCGGGCCCGGGCCGCGCATTCCTCATGGGGTTGCCGTATCTGCTGGGCGACAAGGACCCGCACGATCCGATCAAGGGCTGGGACAAGACGTGGGCGTTCCTGAAGGAACTCGACTCGTGCATTCCCTATTACCCGGGCGGCACGTCGGCGGTGATGAAGGAACTGGGTGAGGGCAGTCGCGACATGACCGTGACCATGACGGGTTGGGACATCAACCCGCGCGCCTTGGGCATCGTGCCGGCAAGCTTCAAGGTGCAGGCCTTCGACAAGTTCACGTGGGTCAATGATGCGCATTACATCGTCGTGCCCAAGGGCGTTGCCAAAGAGAAGATGGAAGTCATTCTCAAGCTGATCAACTTCATGCTCGAGCCTGCGCAACAGGCGCTCGCCTACGACGACGGCTACTTCTACCCGGGCCCCGCCGTGAAGGATGTGCCGTTGTCCGCCGCGCCGGCGAAGAGCCAGGAAGTGATTGCGAAGTATGGCCGTGCGGAATACGCGAAGCTCATCGCCGACTTCCCGCATGCCGTGCCGCTCGATGCGACCGCAATGGTCGCCGCATTCCAGAAATGGGATGCCGAGATCGGCGCGCGCAAATCGAAGTGACCGGAGTGATCGGAGTCGTCCATGAAGCACAACTTTCAACACCTGCGCCTCGACAACGTTGCGCGCGCTTTCACCAACGCGGAAGGTCAGTCCGTGGCCGCCTTGAACGGCCTGGACCTGACCATCGAGCGCGGCGAATTCATCGCGCTGCTGGGGCCGTCGGGATGCGGTAAATCCACCGCGCTCAACTGTATTGCCGGACTGACGCCGCTGACCGGCGGCGCCATCTGGCTAGACGACGAGCGCATTGACGTGCTGCCAAGCGAGAAGCGCGGCTTCGGCATGGTCTTTCAGAACTACGCGCTGTTTCCGCACATGAGCGTGCTCGATAACGTGGGCTTCGGCCTGCGCATGCGCGGCATGCCGCGTGCGGAGATCGAGAAGCGGGCCCGTGCGGCCTTGCAACTCGTGCAGCTCGTGGGGCACGAGCGCAAGCTGCCGGGCCAGCTCTCCGGCGGGCAGCAGCAGCGCGTGGCCATCGCTCGCGCCATCGTGATCGAGCCGCCCGTCGTGCTGATGGACGAGCCGCTCTCGAACCTCGATGCGAAGTTGCGCATCGAGATGCGCGCCGAGATTCGCCGCATTCACGGCGAACTCGACCGCGCCACGATCTACGTGACGCACGATCAGGACGAAGCGCTCTCGATGGCCGATCGCATCGTGGTGATGAAGGAAGGCGTCGTGCAGCAGATCGGTGTGCCGCGCGATGTTTATTGCCGTCCGCGCAATCTGCATGTGGCGCGCTTCATGGGCTATCGCAACGTGTTCGACGTGTCGATCACGTCGGCGCAGGGCGATCGCGCCCGTGTGTCGAGCGGTGGTGCGTCGTTCGACGGCGTGCTCATGGAGTCGCCCGGCAGCGAGGGCAAGGTCAGCGTGGCGATTCGTCCCGACGATTTCGAGCGTGCACAGGCCGCCAATGACAACGCGTTCGATACGGTCGTGGAGACCGTCGAATACGGTGGCCGAGATTCGTTGTTGCGGGTGGCGTCGCCCTTTGGTCCGTTGTATGCGCGCCTGCCCGGCGACTATGCCGTGGGTGAGCGCGTGCCACTTTGCGTGCCGGTCGAGCGCACGCTCGTCTACGCCGGAGAGCGCGCATGAGTGCCGCCGCGTCCTCCCCGTCGCTCACGCCGGCCGCGCGCTTCGACGGCCGTGGCTGGCTCGTGGCCCCGGCGCTCGTGTGCCTGCTCGCGATGTTCGTGTACCCGTTCGCCTACGGCCTGTTCCTGTCCTTCCAGCCGATGGAGGGCGGCGTCTTCGCGAACTACGTGAAGTTCTTCACCGACCCGACGCTGTGGCCGACGGTGCTCATCACGCTTAAGCTCGCCGTGCCGGCCACGTTGATCAACGTCGGCGCGTCGATTCCGGCGGCGTTCGCGCTGCGCAAGAGCACGCGTGCGTCGAAGTTCGTGACGATGCTGCTCGTTGTGCCCGTCACGCTCGGCACGGTGCTGATCGCCGACGGCATGCTGACGTACTATGGACCGAACGGCTGGGTCCCGCAGGCATTGCATGCGCTGCATCTCTACAGCGACGAAGTCCGCCTGACGCACAACTATTGGGGCGTGTTGATCTCGCTGGTGATTTCCGGTTTCCCGTTCGCGTTCCTGCTGATTCTGTCGTACGTAACGGGTATCGATCCGACGCTCGCGCGTGCGGCCGGCACGCTTGGCGCCGGGCCGTGGCAACAGTTCCGGCTGATCTATTTGCCGCTGCTGGTGCCGGGATTGACGATGGCGGCGTGCCTGTCGTTCGTGCAGGCGTTCTCGGTGTTCCCGTCGGCGGTGCTGCTCGGAGTGCCGGCCGGGGCCACACGCGTGGTGTCGATCGCAGCGTATGAAGCCGCGTTCGAGAGCTACGACTACTCGCTGGCGTCGTGCGTGGCGATCGTGATGGGCTTCGTGCAGTTGCTGATCGTGGCAGGGATGCTCGGCGCGCGCCGGGCCTTCTATAGCGGTCCGACCACGGGAGGCAAGGGATGAGCGCCACCAACAAGCATTTGGCCGGAACCCTGGCCGCGCAAAACGGAGATTTCATGACCACGCCTTCGCCCGTGAGTTCGCTGGCGGCTGCCCCCACGACCCGACGCAAGATGCGCCGTGAAGGACCGGGCTCGCGTCTGTGGCGTGTGCTGGTGTGGGGCGCGATGATCTTCTTCCTCGTGAACGTGGGGTTGATGATCGCCACCGTCACGATGAACTCGCTGGCCACCCGCTGGTTCGGCACGCCGCTGCCGCAAGGCTTCACGCTGCATTGGTACGCACAGGCATGGCGCGATTTCCAGCTTGCCGATGTGCTGTGGGTCACCATGGAGGTCGTGGGTGCGGTCGTGCTGCTGTCGATTGCGCTGGGCGTGCCTGCGGCGTATGCGCTGGCGCGTGCGCAGTTCCCCGGCAAGAAGCTCGCGATGCTGGTGTTCCTGCTGCCGTTGATGGTGCCGCCGGTCACCTACGGCATTCCGATGGCGACGGTGCTCTACAAGGTCGGGCTGGGGGGCACGCTCGCGGGGGTGATTCTCGCGAACCTCGTGCCGTCGCTGCCGTTTGTGATTCTCGTGATGACGCCGTTCATCGAGCAGATCGATCCGAATCTCGAAGCCGCCGCGCGCATCTTCGGGGCCAACACGCTGAAGTATTTCCGCTACGTCTTGCTGCCGCTGCTGGTGCCGGGGATTCTCGCGGCCGGGTTGCTGGTGCTCGTACGCACCATCGGCATGTTCGAGCTGACGTTCTTCACGGCGGGTCCCGACACGCAGACGCTCGTCGTCGCGCTGTACTACGCGGTGTTCTCGACCGGCGTGCGGGCGCCGCAGTCGATCGACGCCATGGCCATGATCTATATGGCGATCACGCTGTTGTGGGTGCTCATCGCGCTGCAATTCGTGAGTCCGACGCAGCTCGTGAGCCGCGTCAAGGAAGCGCCGAAGGGCGAGTAGGTCGTTGGGAGTGCCGCCGTCGCCTTGGGAGGGTCCGGGGGATGTGCGGCACTTGCCGCTTCCGCTGCCATGGCATTGCCGTCCCCCGCTGTTCTCTCCTTCGCTCCGCGCTGCATTGCGGCGCAGCAAAAAAATCGCTGACATCGGACGGAATAAAGCGTCGCGACCGGGCGTTCTGAGAGTGTCGTCCCCGACATTTCATTCAGGAGCCAATGTCATGAACCAACGTCAATCGATGTCCTCCGTTCTCACCGCACTCGTGGCGGCCGCCGGCCTGTTCGCCGCTGCCGCTGCCCATGCCGAAGCCCCGCTCAAGGCGATGGGCGGCATGATGGTCGATAGCCAGAACCGTACCGTCTACACGTTCGACAAAGATGTGGCCGGCAGCGGCAAGAGCACCTGTAACGGCCCGTGCGCCGATGCGTGGCCGCCCGTGATGGCCGCGCCGGGAGCGAAGGCCGAGGGCGATTACACCGTCGTGACGCGCGACGACGGCACGATGCAATGGGCTTACAAGGGCAAGCCGATGTATCGCTTCTCGAAGGACACCGCCCAGGGCGACATGAAGGGCAACGGCTTCAAGGACGTGTGGCACGTGGTCAAGCCCTGAGCGGGAGCGCACGCAGATCCGACAGGGAGTCAAGGGTGTTGGCGGTCTGGCCGGCCACGCGGCGTAGTGCAAAGTCGCGGCGGCTCAGTATAATTTCGCGGCAAGCGTCGGCGGTCGTCGCCGGCGCTGCTTCGGACTGGCTTGACGCCAGGCACCCTCCGCCAGGACATTTGCCGATGACCGGTCAGGATTTGCCCAGCTTGCTCCCTGGCTTGCTGCCGCGCCTCTGGGCGTTCGCCCTGCGCATTACAGGCGATCGCCACGATGCCGAGGATCTCGTGCAACGTGCCTGCCTGCACGCGCTTGAGCGCGTGCATCAGTGGCAGCCGGGCACCTCGGCGTTGAGCTGGATGTACCGCATCGTGCACACCACGTGGATCAACGAGATCCGTGCGCGTCGTGTCCGCTCGCGCGGCAGCCTGGCCTGGGACGATGCCGACGTCGAGGCGATTCCCGATCTTCAGGCGTCCACGCCCGAAGACCTGGCCAGTTACCATCAGGTGTTCGGCGCCGTCGATCGTCTGCCCGAAGCCCAGCGGCTCGTGGTGCTGCTCGTCGCTGTCGAAGGGCTGAGCTACCAGGAGGCCGCGCTGGTGCTCGACGTGCCCATCGGTACGGTCATGAGCCGCTTGTCTCGCGCACGCCGAACCGTCGGCGACCAGTTCCGTCAATCCAGGGGGCAACCCCGCCGTGCCGACAACGTCGGCCCTGACGCCGGCGCACGTGAGGAGGATGCGTGATGAACGAAGACGATATCCGCCTGCTCGCGTACGTCGACGACACACTCCCCGCTGCCGAGCGGGCCGAGGTCGAAGCGGCCATCGGCGCGTCGCCCGAATTGGCCGACGCGGTCGAGGCGTTGCGCGCGTCGCGCCTGCCGTAT
>NZ_KB290501.1:87275-89604 GCF_000282835.1 Pandoraea sp. B-6
GTATCGGGAGACGTTCGCCGCACAAGTGATCCCGCCCGTGCCTGCCAGCCTGAGCGCCCATCTCGATGCATTGCTGCGCGCGCATGCGCAGCGGCAGACGCCGCAAGACGGTGCCGATGCCATGAAGCCGTTGAGCTCGGCGTCGCCCGTCGCGTCCGTATCCGTCAATGCATCCCTTGGTCCGCCCGCGGCGAACGATGCGCCCGCCGCACGCCGCGTGCGCGCGGGGTGGCTGCTCGCCGCATTTGCCGCTGGCGTAGCCGTCACCGCCATCACCTTGCCCTGGTTGCCGGGTGCGCTGAACCGCCTGGGCGCGGGGCACGGAGGACTCATGACGGCCTCGGTAACGGCGCCGCCGAAGTCGCCGCAAGGCACGACGTGGGTGCGCGCGGCCGCCGAATACCAGCAGCTCTATGTGCGCGACACGATCGCGTCCGTACGGGTGGACGATGGCGACATTGCGCGCACCGTCAGCGATATTCGGCACGACGACAATCTCGATATCAGCGTTCCCGACCTGCGCGCACAGGGGCTGACGTTCAAGGGCGTGCAACGCCTGCGCTGGCAGGATCGAACGCTGGTGCAGATGGTGTACCTGCCGGAGACGGGCGACCCCGTCGCCCTGTGCGTGGTGCGCGACCCGCGTCCGGATCAGGACGTGGCGGAGCAGAAGATCGACCGGATGGGCGTGGTGACGTGGCGCAAGGGACAGATCGGCTACGCGCTGATCGGTGCGCCGGGTTCGATCAATCTGAAGGCGGTGGCGAAGGGGCTGGCGCAGGGACAGGTCACGCGACTGTATGGTCTGGTGACGCCGCCGGCGCTTGCGCGAGGGGATGTGGCGTCGTAGCCGCGACCGCTGCCCTGTATCCAAGACAAAACACCCTCGGATCGAAATCCGAGGGTGTTTGTCGTTGCGGCAATGTCGTTCGCTACGCGTTGAGCCTGCGTGTCATGCCTGCGACATCTCACCGTCGCGAAGTCGCCACAGGCCGAGCGGATTGGCTTCCTGCAGGGCTTCGGGCAACAGCGTGTCGGGCAGATCCTGATAGCAGACCGGACGCAGGAACCGATCGATGGCCGTGGCGCCCACCGACGTGAACATGGCGTTCGACGTCGCCGGGAACGGACCGCCGTGGACCATCGCATGACACACCTCGACGCCGGTCGGGAAGCCGTTGGCGAGAATGCGTCCGGCGCGACGCTCCAGACTCGGCAGCAAGCGGCGCGCCGCCTCGGTATCGCCGGCGTCGAGTTGCAGCGTCGCCGTGAGCTGTCCTTCCAGACGCTCGGTGATCGCGATCATCTCTTCGACGGTATCGCAGGCAATCACGACCGATGCCGGGCCGAAGACTTCCTCATGCAGTGCCGGCGTAGAGAGGAATTCGGCGGCGCTCGTGCGGAAGAGAGCCGCTTGGCCCTGGCATGCCCCCCCCGCCTGACCGCGCGCGAGCAGCGTCACGTTCGGTTCGTCGACCAGTCGCGTCACACCCTTGTCGTACGCCTGATGAATGCCCTGCGTCAGCATCGTGCCGGCGGCTTTCGCACCGAGCGCTTCAGTAGCCGTGCGGCAGAAGCGCTCGAGCGCGTCGCCCGCGATGCCCAGCACCATCCCCGGGTTGGTGCAGAACTGACCGACGCCCATCGTGAGCGAGTCGACGAACCCCTTGGCGATCGCTTCGCCGCGCGCGTTCAGCGCCTCAGGCAGCAAATACACCGGATTGATACTGCTCATTTCGGCATAGACCGGAATCGGTACGGCACGCGACTGCGCAATGCGCTGGAGCGCGAGGCCGCCGGTGCGCGAACCGGTAAAGCCCACGGCGGCAATCGCCGGATGCGCAACGAGCGCCTCGCCCACGGCGCGTTCGCCCACGAGCAGCGAGAACACCCCTTCCGGCAGGCCAAGTGCCTGCACCGCTGAGCGGATGGCACGGGCCACGAGTTCCGACGTTCCCAGGTGCGCCGAATGTGCCTTGACGATCACCGGGCAACCCGCGGCAAACGCCGATGCCGTGTCGCCGCCCGCCACCGAAAACGCCAGCGGGAAGTTGCTCGCGCCGAACACGGCCACGGGACCGAGACCGATCTTGGCCAGACGCAAGTCGCTGCGCGGCAGCGGCTCGCGCGCCGGCTGCGCCGGGTCGACGGTGGCGTCGAGGAAGTGGCCGTCACGCACCACGCGGGCGAACATGCGCAGTTGGCCAACGGTGCGCCCACGCTCGCCTTGCAGGCGGGCGGCAGGCAATCCGGTCTCCGCATGCGCACGCTCGATGAGCGCGTCGCCCAGATCGAGAATGGCCTGGGCGACGGCCTCCAGGAACTCGGC
>NZ_KB290502.1:0-22643 GCF_000282835.1 Pandoraea sp. B-6
CCGCACCGTTCGACGACGCCGCGCCCGGGCCGTTCCACTCGCCCGGCACGCCCGGAATCGTGGTGCCATATGGCGTGCTCGCGGGCAGACCTGACTCGGGCTGCGCCAGCACGGCCGACGCGACCGGCACCGGCAGCGGCCCGCTATCGCTCGCAGTGGTGGGCGTGGCGTCCGTCGTTGCCTGGACGGGCGCCGGTGCCACCGAATGCTTCACCGGCGCCTTCGCCTTGTGCGCCGGTTCGGGCGTCTTCGTGAACAGCCCCGTCACCCAATCCGAGACGCGCGTCCACCCGTCGCTATACCAATGGTGGTTATCCGGCGCTTCGAACTTCGCATTCGCATCGATCACCTTCGAGCGCAAGGCGCGCGAGAACACGTCGCCGACGATCGGCAACGCGCTGTGCGCGCCCTGCCCCCAGTAATCGCTGCGCAGCGTCACGCGACTGTCGTTGAAGCCGACCCACGCCCCCGCCACCAACTGGGGCTGCATGAGAATGAACCAGCCATCGGCATTGTCTTGCGTCGTGCCGGTCTTGCCCGCCACATCGGCGCGAATGCCGAAACGTGTGCGAATCGCAGTGCCCGTGCCGCGATTGATGACTCCCCGCAGTGTATCGAGCAACGTGTAGTCGTCGTTCACGGAAAGCGCTCGCTCGGCGCGCGCGGGTGAGAACGTGGCGAGCACGTCACCGTCGCTGTTCGTGATCTCGGTGACCATCGTCGGCTCGCGATACTCTCCGCCATCCGCGATGGTGCCGTATGCGCTCACCATCTCCTTGAGTGAGACAGGGCTCGTGCCGAGCGCCAGCGACGGCACCGGATCGAGCTTGCTCTCGCGCACGCCCATTGCCCGCGCCAGGCCGGCCACACGCGACGGCCCCACGTCCTGCATCAGTTGTGCCGTGACGGTGTTGCGCGACTGCGCCAGCGCGTCGCGCAACGTCATGGGCTTGTTGGTCGGCGCGGTGTCGTCGCTCGGTCGCCAGATCTCGCCGCCCGCAAGCGGAATGTCGACGACCTGGTCGACGATGGTGTCATCCGGCGTTCTGCCCTTGACGAACGCGGCGCCATACACGAAGGCCTTGAATGTCGACCCCGGCTGCCGCCGCGCCTGCTGAACGTGATCGAAGGGATCGGTCATAAAGTCGCGGCTGCCGACCCACGCGCGAATTTCACCCGTGCGCGGATCGAGCGCCAGAAAACCGGCTTGCACCCGGGTCTTCGTCGCGCGCAGATTCTGCATGAACGTCTTGTCGGCGAGCAGGCGCTTCATCGCCGCGTCCGGCGCCTCTCCTCCCGCCACCGCGTTGCGATACTCCGCCGATTCGCGCACGAACGCATGCACCAGCGCCGCGCTGTCGCGCCAGCCACCGCGTGCCGACCAGTTCGCGTCGGCAATACTCTGCAGTTGATTGGCCTGATGCGTGAGCGCCTGCGTGGCCATCGTCTGCAAGCGCGAGTCGATGGTCGTATGCACGACGAGGCCGTCGGAATAAATGTTGTAATCGTGACGATCGGCCCAGCCGATCAGCCACTTGCGCAATTGCTGGGCAAAGTGCGGTGCGGGCCCGGGCTCCTCGGTCTGCCGTTCGAAGTTGATGCGCAGCGGGCGTTTCTGCAACGCGGGGAGCTTCGACGCATCGAGCCCTCCGAACTTGACCATCTGGGCGAGCACGGTATTGCGACGTTGCAGCGCACGCTCCGGGTTGATCACCGGATTGTAATAGCTGTTGCCCTTGAGCATGCCGACGAGCGTGGCGGCTTCGAGCAAATCGAGGTGGTCGGCCGACTTGTCGAAGTACGTGCGCGCGGCCATCTCGATACCGTACGCGTTGTACAGGAACGGCACCGTGTTCAGGTATGTCTCGAGAATCTCAGGCTTGGTGTAAAGCGCTTCGATTTTCAGAGCGGTGATCGCTTCCTTGAGCTTGCGCGTGAGCGTGGGCGCCCGGCCGATCTCGTCCGGATACAGATTGCGCGCGAGCTGCTGCGTGAGGGTCGACCCGCCCTGCCGGTCGCCGGAGAACGTGTGCAGCGCCGCCGATGCGGTGCGCTTCAGGTCGATGCCATGATGCTCGTAAAAGCGGTGGTCTTCCGTCGCAACCAGTGCCTTGACGACGTTCGGAGATACGTCTTTCAACGGCACCCATTCACGGTTCGCCGGCCGGAATTCGGCAAGCAGCTTGCCGTCGGCCGACAGCACCTGCGCCGGTCGGTCGATCCTGGCGCGCCGGATGTCGCGGATGCTCGGCGTGAATGGAATCAGGATCAACGTGTACGCGACAAGCAGGCACGGCAGCGCCGCGACGGCGATGAGCACGCCCCGGCGCGTGGGGTGACGCACGTGAAACCACGCACGGGCCGCATACGGCTTCAGGGGTTGCGCGAGACGCAGACCATGCCGGCCCGTCTGGGCGACGGCATGCAACAGCGACGAGAACAGCGACGAAATCGGGCGCTTCACGATGGGGGATGGCGTGGCAAAGTCCGCATCCTACCAAAACCGACGGACGAACCCGGCAAGCTCAAGGCACGATCGGCGCCGGCGAGTCCGGTTCGAGCTTGCGCCACACGAAGCCGATATGCTCGCGCATGATGCTGCGCGCCGCTTCGGGCTGGCGGGTACGGATGGCCTCCCACAGTGCAAGATGGTGCGCGAGGATAGTTTCCGACGCCTGCTCGCGCAGATCGAACAGCCCCGAGTTGTTGAGTGAGATGTGCTCGTGGAGCATCTTGGTCACGCTGCCTTGCAGGTGTCGAAGCATCGCATTGTGCGACGCGTTCGCGAGCGCCGTATGAAAATCACCGTCGAGCCGTGACTCGCGCACCGTGTCGCCGCGCTCGTGCGCGTCGACCAGTCCATCGACCAGTTCGGACAGGCGCGCAAGATCTTCATCGGTCGCCCGCACGGCCGCCAGATAGGCGGTGGTGCCCTCCAGCATCAGGCGAAACTCGAGCATGTCCGGACGCAATTCCGGATGATCGCTCACGAGTTGCCGCCACGGCGAGATCAACCCCGTCTGCAGACGATCCGAGACATAAACGCCCGACGCGGCGCGCGTCTTGAGCAGGCCGCGGGCAACGAGGCGCTGAAGCGCGGCGCGCACCGTCGAGCGTGCCACGCCCAGCGACAGCGCCAGCGCACGCTCAGACGGAATGCGCTCGCCTGGCGCCCATACGCCTTCGATCAAACGGGTCTCGAGTTCGCGTGTGATGCGCTCGGTCAAAGTGGGACCGCTCACGGTGACGTCTCCTGCAATCGGACAGATGCGTGCGTCGATGGCGACGCGGCGCCCAAGTTGCGACACACGAGCACCTCGATGCCTGGGCGTGCGTCGTCGGCGCGTGTTTTGCCTATGCCGCGATTTTGCCCTGTCGGCTCGCATTCACAGCAACTGGTACGACCAGTTTGCCCGAACGTTTCACGGGTGTCGATCATCGCGTCAGCCGGACGACACGTCCGTGCCAACCGTCGTGCCAACCGCCATTCAGACGCGGCCGCGCGCACGGCGACACCGCCTGACCAAGCCTTATAGCAATCGATCACCAAATCGAGGAGACGCAAGTGGAAGTGTGGGTACAGAACTACGTGCCGGGTGGCACGCTATGGATCGCGGCGCTCATGGCCGCGCTACCGATCATCGTATTCTTTGTCGCCCTGGCGGGACTGCGCATGAAAGCGCATGTCGCGGGCGCGCTGACCGTTGGGATCGCACTGATCATCGCCGTCGCTTACTTCGGCATGCCGGCCAGAATGGCCGCCATGTCCGCCGTGTATGGCTTCGCTTACGGTCTGTGGCCCATCGCCTGGATCATCATCACTGCGGTCTTTCTTTATCGTGTGGTCGTCAAGACCGGACAGTTCGACATCATTCGCAGCTCGGTGGTCTCGCTGACCAACGACCAGCGGCTTCAGATGCTGCTGATCGGTTTCTCGTTCGGCGCGTTTCTTGAAGGTGCGGCGGGCTTCGGCGCGCCGGTGGCCATCACCGCCGCGCTGCTCGTCGGCCTCGGCTTCGAGCCGCTGCGCGCCGCAGGCCTGTGCCTGATCGCCAACACCGCGCCCGTAGCCTTCGGTGCGATGGGCATTCCGATCATCGTGGCGGGTCAGGTGAGCGGCATCGACGCATTCCATATCGGCGCAATGGCCGGACGCCAACTGCCGCTGCTCTCCGCCTTCGTCCCGTTCTGGCTCGTATTCATCATGGACGGCAAGCGTGGCGTCAAGGAAACGTGGCCTGCTGCGCTTGTGGCGGGGGGCAGTTTCGCCGTCGCGCAGTACTTTTCGTCGAACTATATCGGACCGGAACTGCCGGACATCATCTCGTCGCTGTTCTCGCTCGTGTGCCTCGCCAGCTTCCTGAAGGTGTGGCAGCCGAAGACGTCCGCCGCGCGGGCCCATTCCGGCGTGTCGATGTCGGGCGGCAGCGCAGCCCTGGGTGGATTCGGTGGTCTTGGTGGCGGATCGGCGCACGGCGCGACAGCGTCGCCCTACTCCGCCGGCCAGGTCCTGCGTGCCTGGTCGCCGTTCCTGATCCTGACCGGCATGGTCACGATCTGGAGCCTCCCCGCCTTCAAGGCACTGTTCGCCGCAACAGGCCCGCTGGCGTGGACCGTGCCCTCGCTGCACGTGGCCGGGCTCGACCGCCTGGTGTCCAAGGCCGCGCCCATCGTCGCCAAGACAACCCCGATGGACGCCATCTTCAAGTGGGATGCCCTCTCGGCGACGGGCACGGCGATCTTCATTGCGGCACTGCTCTCGATGGCCCTGCTGCGCATGAAGCCTGTCGACGGTGTGAAAAGCTTCTTCGAAACCGTCATGGCGCTGAAGAAGCCCGTGCTGGCCATCGGTCTCGTGCTGGCGTTTGCATTCGTCATGAACTATTCGGGCATGTCGACGACGCTTGCGCTGTTGCTCGCGCACACGGGCGCGGCGTTCCCGTTCTTCTCGCCGCTGCTCGGTTGGCTGGGGGTGTTCCTGACCGGTTCCGACACGTCGTCCAACGCGTTGTTTGCGAGTCTGCAAAGCACCACCGCGCAGCAGATCGGTGTGTCGAACACGCTACTCGTGGCCGCGAACACCACCGGCGGCGTGACCGCCAAGATGATTTCCCCGCAATCGATCGCGGTGGCTTGCGCGGCCACCGGCCTGATCGGCAAGGAAGCCGATCTGTTCCGCTTCACCGTCTGGCACAGCCTGATGTTCGTCTTGCTCGCCGGTGTGATGACGCTGGTGCAGGCTTACTGGCTCACGGGGATGCTGGTGCATTGAGTCGGTCGTCGTTGTAGACACTCGCCGTGGCGCCGATTGTGTGCCGCGGCGAGTGTGTCGTCCCCTGTTGGAGAATCCCATGAAAGCGGCCTTGTTCGTCCCCTGTTTCATCGATGCCCTGTTTCCCGAAGTCGGCATCGCCACGCTGGAGTTGCTGGAGAAACTCGGCGTGAGCGTCGATTACCCGCGCCGTCAGACCTGTTGCGGACAGCCGTTGGCCAACAACGGCTGCGAAGCCGACGCCGCGGGCGCCGAGTCGCTCTTCGTCGACAACTTCGCCGGTTACGACTACATCGTGGCGCCGTCGTCGAGTTGCGTGCATCACGTGCGCAAGCACCTGAGCGCAGCGGGCGAGTCGGAGCGCACGGCCGCCGTTCGCGCCAACACCTACGAACTCACCGAGTTTCTCCACGATGTGCTCAAGGTCCGCCACTTTCCCTGGGCCGAGTTTGCGTACACCGTCGGGCTGCATAACAGTTGCAGCGCCATCCGCCACCTGCATGCGGCGTCTGCCAGCGAGATTCCCGGCGAGCCATGGTCGAAGGCACGCACGCTGCTCGACGGCGTGCGCGGCATCCGCTTCGCGGCGCCGCGTCGTCCCGACGAATGCTGTGGCTTCGGCGGCACGTTCTCCGTGTCCGAGCAGGCCGTCTCGGTCAAGATGGGGCAGGACAAGGTGCAGGACCACCTCGACGCGGGCGCGCAGTTCATCGTCTCCGCCGACATGTCTTGCCTGATGCATCAGAAAGGTTGCGCGGCACGCGCGCAGACACCGATGCGCTTCCTGCATATCGCTCAAGTCCTCAATGGCGTCGACCTCGACACCCTCGCGCCGGCGGCGCATGCGCAGGTGACGGCATGAGCCGGGCCGAGCGCGTGAATCACGCCAGACAGGCTGAGGCGTTTCTCGCGAAAACCGCGCACGTGGCATTTCACGACAAGCGCCTGTGGGATCTGCGGATGAAGCGCGACGCGCAGGCCGCCTCCATTGGCGAGTGGGAAACACTGCGCACGCTCGCGTCGCAGATCAAGGAACACACGCTCTCGCGATTGGGAGACTACCTCGACCGATTCTCGACACAAGCCGAAGCCAATGGCGTAAAGGTTCATTGGGCGCTCGACGCCGCGGCGCACAATGCCATCGTCCACGGCATTCTTGCGGCGCATGGCGTCAAGACACTCGTCAAGAGCAAGTCGATGCTCACCGACGAATGCGAATTGCGCGAGTATCTCGAACCGCGCGGCGTCGAAGTCATGGAGACCGATCTTGGCGAGCGCATTCAGCAGCTCGACAAGCAGCCGCCGTCGCATGTGGTCGTGCCTGCTGTGCACAAGCTGCGGGGCGACGTCGCAAAGCTGTTCGGCCGCACGCTCGGCACTGACCCCGACAACGACGACGTGCACTATCTGGCCGAGAGTCAGCGTCAGACCACGCGTCCGGCGTTTCTCGAAGCGGGCGCCGGCATGACCGGCTGCAACTTCGCCGTCGCGGAAACCGGCACGGTCGTGGTGTGCACCAACGAGGGCAATGCCGATCTGTCGGCCAACGTACCGCCGGTGCACATCGTGTCCATCGGCATCGAAAAGCTGATTCCGCGCACGGCCGACCTCGGTGTTTTCATCCGCTTGTTGTCGCGCAGCGCCCTCGGGTCGCCCATCACCCAATACACGTCGCACTTTCGCGCGCCGCGTCCGGGTACGGAGATGCACTTCGTCATCGTCGACAACGGCCGCTCGGCGCGTCTCGCGATGGACGACTTCTGGTACTCGCTCAAATGCATTCGCTGCGGGGCCTGTATGAATACGTGTCCGGTCTACCGACGCAGTAGTGGCCTGTCGTACGGCAGCACTTACGCAGGGCCGATCGGCGCCATTCTCAATCCCGCCTCCGACCTCAAGCGCTACAGCGCGCTGCCGTTCGCATCGACGATGAATGGCAGTTGCACCAACGTCTGCCCGGTGCGCATCAATATTCACGAGCAGTTGTACAAGTGGCGGCAGATCGTGGCAGAGGAAGGTGAATTGCCCCGCGTCAAGCGCAGCCTGATCAAGGTCGCGGGCAAGCTGCTCGCCAATCCGGTGCTGTATCGCACATCGATCAAATCGATGAACGTCGCCCTGCACCGTCTGCCGAACCTGGTGCTCTACAACCCCCTCAACACGTGGGGCAAGGGGCGCGATCTGCCCGACGCCCCTACCCAGACCTTCCGCGACTGGTACGACGCCAATCGAACATCGCGCGACGCGACAAGCAAGGAGACGCCATGAGCACGTCCCGCAACGAATTTCTCGTGCGCGTGCGCGCCGCGCAGCGCGTATCGCTGCGTGATGACGAACGGACTGTCGACGGGGCGTACGAACCGTTTCCCTTGCCCGTACTGCCGGTCTTCGAGACACCCGAGGGCGACCGGTGCGAGCGCTTTGGCCTGAATCTCGTTGCGATGGGCGGCAAACTCGCGACGCTCGACCACGCGCATGAGCTGCCCGGGTGGCTTGCCGAGCGGTTCCCCGGCGTGACGCCCGTCACCGCAACGGCGGAGGCCGCCTCGGCGGCACCGCTTGACGTCGCGCGCGCGCCGGCATCGCTGCATGACGTCGACGTCGCCATCGTGCGTGCGCGCTTCGGCGTTGCGGAGACCGGCTCCGTCTGGCTCTCCGAGCAGGAGTACGGAGTGAACGCGCTCGGCTATCTCGTGCAGCATCTCGTGGTGTTGCTCGACTCACGCGACATCGTCGATGGCCTGCAGGACATCTATCGATTGCCCGACTTTGCGTCGGCGCGTTACGCGGTCCTCGTCACCGGACCGTCCGCAACGGCCGATATCGAAGGCGTGCTGATTCAAGGCGCCCAGGGCGTGCGTTCCCTCACGGTAGTGTTGCTGCCTCGCGACTGAATGCGTCCCAACGCAGCTCGGCGCCGCGACGCTTTGTCGCACAGCGCCCCTGCGTTCTCCCGCACTTGACGCGCATCAAGTTCGCCACGGAAGGCGGCTTCTACCATCGGTCGGGCTCACTCACGACTATGGAAACCACCATGAAGCTCTCTCTTGGCGCTACGGCCATCGCCGCCGCATTCGTCAGCTGTGCCGCCGTCTTCAGCCCATTCGCGGCGGCACAGGCAACGTCACAAACGACCGACAACGCCCCGGTCGAGTCAGCCAAACGCTTCGGCTTCATCAAGGACAGCTCGCAAGGGATTTACGCCGGCGACATCCTCGCACGCGTTCGCGTCATCGGCATTTTGCCGGACTCGCATGCAAGCGGCAGCGTGTTGCCAACGCTGGGGGTGAGCGTGAACAACGCCATCGTGCCGGAGCTGGATTTCAGCTACATGATTCTCGACAACGTTGGTGTTGAACTGATTCTTGGCATGTCACGTCATCAACTGACGTCCAGCATCGGGAACCTCGGCAGCCTGAACGTATTGCCACCGACGCTGCTGCTTCAATACCACTTTAATCATGCGGGCAAGGTACGTCCGTATGTCGGTGCAGGCGTCAACTACTCGCGCTTCTGGAACAGCAACCTGCAGGCGGGCGGCACGCCGATCTCGATCACGAACCACAGCTTCGGTCCGGCACTGCAAGCGGGTGTGGACGTTCAAATGACGAAGCATCTGTTCGTCAACATCGATGTCAAGAAGGTCTGGATGAAGACGGATACCTCGCTTGGCGGCACCGATCTGGGCACGCTCCACATCGATCCGTTGATCGTTGGCGTGGGGCTGGGCGTAACGTTCTGATACCCCTGCGGGCGCGCAAGAGAAACGTTCGGGTCAAACGCCGAAACGCGCTGGCCGTTACAAACGGCCAGCGCGCTCGCCCGTGCCTTGCTGGGCAGCACCGCACCCGCACACACGCGGCGCCCGGGGAGGCGCCGCGCAATGTCCCCTCAGAGCGGGCGACGCAAAAATCCCTTTTAAAGCATGCGTCGCAACGTATCGTCGCGACGGAAGTAGTGGTGCCACAGCGCCGCCAGCGCATGGAAGCCGATCACCCAATAGAACGCGTTGCCGATCGTCTCGTGAATCTCCTTGATCGAACGCCCCGTCTGTTCGTCTTTCGCAATGAACTGCGGCAGCGCGATATCCAGGCCTGGAATCGTGAGCGGATGCCCCTGGGCATTGAGCGTCAGATAGCCCAGCACCGGCTGCGCAAACATGAACAGATAGAGCAGCAGATGTGCGGCCGACGACCCGGCTCGCGCCCACCACGCTTGGCCTGGCAGCGCCGCCGGCGCGCCCTTGATCAATCGAATGAGCAAGCGCGGCACGGCCAGCACCAACACCGCGAGCGCAGCCCATTCGTGGATCGTGAGTGATAACGCACGTGGCGCACTCCCTCTCGGCAAATAGCCTTTGATAATGACGGCGGCATAGGCGATCACAATCAGCAATGCGATCACCCAGTGAAAGAAAACCGAGGTCGGCGCGTACCGCTCACCGGGCAAGAGCGACGAACCGCGCGAGCGGAACTTGATCGTGTTATCCATCTGGGGAGTTCCTCGAGTTTGGGGTCCCCCATTATCGCGTTCGTCCCGCGACAAGAAAAGGTCGCCAATTGTCACATTTGTTACCCAACGTTCCCCCCTGACATTCGGAATCCTCCTTCCCATAGGTAGATCGACTATGCCGACAATACGTCTGAAGCGCGCCCCCACTCGATGTTCGCGCCGCGCTGCGATGAACCTCCTTGGCCGACGCACGCTCGGTCGGCCTTTAAGCCCCGCTCGCGGGGCTTTCTTTTTTGCCCGTAACGCTCGCCCCCCTTTTCTTCCGCCCCCTCCTGTCCTCGCAGGTCCGATGCACACGACGGGAGCCATCACCGAGCCGTCTCGCTGCGGAGCAACAATCGCCATGTACATCGGTGAAATCAGCTTATCGCGGCGATGCGACGATAGGGCTGTGAACTATCCGAGAGAATCGGTGCACAAACGCAAAAGCGGCAATTTCCGAACGGTGCTTCAGGCGAGTCCGAGTCAAACGATCGGACGACACCGCAAAGTGTTGCGTGAAGCCCTCACGGCACTGGTCATCGCTCGACTTGCGGGCCGATAATGGTGACCAGGATTACGGAGGACAGACCATGCGAAAAATCGCGCTGCCCCAGGGCGACACCGTGCCGGTACTCGGCCAGGGGACTTGGATGATGGGCGAGAAGCCGGAGCGGCGTCGCGAGGAGATCGCGGCGTTGCAACTGGGTGTCTCGCTGGGCATGACGCTGGTCGATACGGCCGAAATGTATGGAGAAGGGGCGACCGAGTGTCTCGTGGGCGAAGCGCTCGACGGACTGCGCGATGAAGTATTTCTCGTGAGCAAGGTCTACCCGCACAATGCCTCGCGACGTGGCGTGATCGCCGCTTGCGAGCGGAGTCTGGAACGCCTGCGCACCGATCGCCTCGACCTCTACCTGCTGCACTGGCGCGGCGACGTCCCGCTCGAAGACACGATTGCCGGCTTCGAAGCACTGCGTGAAGCGGGCAAGATCCGGCACTGGGGCGTGAGCAATTTCGATACGGACGACATGGAAGACTTGTTCGAACTGCCCGGCGGCGACCAGTGTGCGAGCGATCAGGTGCTGTACAACCTTTCGCGGCGCGGTCCCGAGTATGACCTTGTCCCGTGGCTGGCGGCGCGCGGTCTGCCGATGATGGCGTATTCGCCGATCGAACAGGGACGGCTGCCGGCAAAAGGCGCACTCGACGACATCGCCGCCGCGCGCCATGTCGCACCGCTGCAGATTGCGCTTGCCTGGGTGCTGAGCCGCCCGGGCGTCATCGCCATTCCCAAGGCGAGCACGGACGCTCACGTACGCGCCAATCGTGCTGCCCATGACATCGATCTGACGGCGGAGGAACTATTACGAATCGATCATCAGTTCGAAGCGCCGTCGCGAAAGCGTCCGTTGGAAATGATCTGAACACATTCCTGAATTTTGAAGGCGTTCAGGGGTACGTACTTAACCCGGTACACTAGGCGCTTTCGTGTTTTCGCAGGGCGGCTTCATGAATGATTCACGTCCCGTCGTCGTTATCGGGGGCGGTTTGGTCGGCGTATGTACGGCCGCGTATCTTCAACGCGCCGGACACGCGGTGGTGGTCGTCGACCGGCAATCGGCACGCCAGGCGGCGTCGCTTGGCAATGCGGGCTGCATCAATGGCTCGTCGGTCGTGCCCATCGCCATGCCCGGCGTGCTGTGGCAGGTACCCGGCTGGTTGATGCAACCGGAGGGTCCGCTGGTGCTGCGTTGGGGGTACCTTCCGCGCATGGTGCCATGGCTGATGCGCTTCGTCGCCGCCAGTCAGCCCGCACGTGTCACCGCGCAGGCGCGCGCGTTGCGCGCACTGCTCGGCCCCGCGCTCGACGCCTATCAACCGTTGCTTGACGATGCGGGCGCAAACGATCTCGTCACGCGTCGCGGCTATCTCATCGCCTATTCCAGTCAGAAGGGTATGGTGGGCGACGAAGGCGGGATGGCGCTGCGCCGCGACAACGGCGTGCACATCGAAACGCTGGATGCGAACGCATTGCGCGAGTTCGAGCCCACGCTATCGCATGACTTCGTCGGTGCCCGCTATATCGGCGAGACCGGCCACACGCCCGATCCCGGCGCGCTGTTGGCGCGCTTGACGGCGCAAGTGGTCGCGCGGGGCGGGCGAGTTGTCGATGCTGCCGCCACCGCCATCGAGACCAATGGCGCGCAGGCCGTGGCCGTGCACACCAACCGGGGCCGCGAACGCGCAAGCGCCGTAGTGATCGCGGCCGGTGCATGGTCCGCACCGCTTGTGCGCCAATTGGGCGACACCGTTGTCTTCGACACCGAGCGCGGCTATCACGTGGAAATTCCGACGCCGCACGAGATGCCCTCACGTCCCGTCATGTGGGCCGAAGGCAAGCTGTTCGCCACACCGATGAACGGCCGTCTTCGCGGTGCGGGCACGGTCGAACTGGCCGGTCTGCAAGCCTCACCGAACTGGCGGCGCGCCGATCTGCTGCTCAATCAGTTGCACAAGATGTTCCCCGGCGCAGTGAACGGGACGAAGCCGACACAGTCGGTCGACGGTGCACGCTGGCAAGGATTCCGCCCCAGCACGCCCGATTCGCTGCCGGTATTGGGCGCGGCGTCGAAGGTGCCTAACGCTTTCTATGCATTCGGCCATGGCCACGTAGGTCTGACCGCCGCCGCCTCGACGGGACGCACGATTGCAGCGCTGGTGTCCGGCGAGCGGCCCGCCATCGACCTCTCGCCCTTCTCCATCGGCCGCTTTCGCTGACGGGGCAGGATCAGGCGGAGGACAGCGGGCGTGATCGTTGCGCCCCCTCCTTCGCCAATCCTCACGACGCGCTGCGTATCGTCATGACTTGCAGACGGACGCGACGATATCGCACGAGCGCAGGCGCAGCGCGGGATCGTAGATGTCGGTGACGAGCATCAGCTCATCGGCCTGCGTACGCTCGACCAGATCGGACAGACCGGCCCCCACCCGCTCGGGGCCACCCACCACGGCCACGCCGAGGAACGCTTCCACCGAGTGCCGTTCGGCCGGATCCCAGCGCGCGTCCATATCGTTCACGGGCGGCTGCAATTTCAGGCTTTGCCCGCGCATGAGCGCCAAAATCTTCTGCTGCGCGGACGTTGCGAGAAATGCCGCTTCCTCGTCCGTGGGCGCGGCCACGACCGGCGCGCCCACCATCACGTAGGGCTTATCCAACGCTGCCGAGGGACGGAATCGCTCGCGGTAAAGCCGAAGTGCGTCGAACAGGAACCGCGGGGCGAAGTGCGACGCGAACGCATACGGTAGCCCCAAATGCGCCGCGAGTTGCGCAGAAAACAACGACGAGCCCAGCAACCACACCGGAATATCGCTGCCCGCGCCGGGCGTTGCGACGAGCCGTTGTCCGGGCTGCGCGGGCGCAAGCAGCGCGCGCAATTCGGCGACCTGCTCGGGGAAATCGTCGCCATCGGACAATCGGTCGCGACGCAGCGCGCGCATGGTGGCCTGGTCCGCACCGGGTGCGCGCCCCAAGCCCAGATCGACACGTCCCGGATACAGCGCGGCGAGCGTGCCAAAGTTCTCGGCAACGACCAACGGCGGGTGGTTCGGCAACATCACGCCGCCCGACCCCACGCGAATACGCGACGTCTTGCCTGCAACGTGACCGATCAACAGCGCCGTCGCCGAACTCGCGATGCCGTCCATGTTGTGGTGTTCGGCCAGCCAGAACCGCGTGAAGCCCAAGTGCTCAACGTGCTGCGCCAGTTCCGTGGATTGTTTCAGGGCATCGGCCACCGTGCCGCCGGCACGCACCGGCACCAGATCCAGCATTGAAAGGGCCGTCTTCGACAAACTGCTCATGGGAGTCTCCAAGTTCCTGCGCGCGCCCACTCCGCATGTCGACCCGCAGGCTTCCAGGCTCCCTCACACCGGATGACGCGCACCATCGCCACAAAGTATAGTGACGAAGGTCCCAAATCCCCAGTAGGCACCTTTCAGTTGAATAGTCACCAATTAGTAACCATGAACAAACTTGCCCCGTTCGTTTTCGAGGAAACCTGCGTGCCGCGCCGCGTGCTGGAGCTCTTCAGCGTGAAGTGGACGAGCATGGTGTTGTACGCGTTGCAGTGCGGCACCACACGCACGGGGGAACTACAGCGCCGCTTGCCGGGGATTTCCAAGAAGATGCTCACGCAGACGTTGCGCGAACTCGAACGCGACGGTCTGATTCACCGCGAGGTGTTTGCCGTCGTGCCGCCCAAGGTCGAGTATTCGCTCACGCCGCTGGGTGAATTGTTCATCGAGCCCATCGAGATGCTCTACCGCTGGGGCAATCAGCACGCCGACGTACTCGCCCAACTGAGCCTGCGCCGCGGCAAGCGGGCACAGGCTGGCGATTCCGGAGATTCCGGGGACGCTACCGACACGACGGCCCCATAGGATCAACGATCCAGCAACCGCCCCAGACGCATCATCGTGACATTCACGCCAAGGTGCCGCATCGACGGTTGCACGATGACGCAGTTGTCATAGGGCGTGACGATCACCTCGTCGCCATCGCGGGCGATCTCGGTGCCGGCCTTCTCGATCACTTCGAGCCCCGTGAACGGCTGCGAGAAGCGGAAGTCCATCGAGCGCGCCACAACCGGCTGCGTGATTTCCACGAACTTCTGGCGGGCGGGCTGCGTCTGCGTCAGGTACGGCGCCATGTCGGCTTCGGCCACGACGCCCGCATGAATCAGGAAACGCGCCGCGCAATCGAGCGCGACATCGCGGGCGCTCCCCGCGAAATGCTGACCGGTTTCGATCAGCAGTGCGTTCTTCGGGCTGGCCGGGTCGCCGAAGCCACCGTAATCGCGCATGCGCGTGCCGTTCGCGTGCCCCTTGTCGACGATCACGTGCTCGGGCGTGCCGAGTTCGGCGGCGAGGGCGATCGCCTTCTCCAGCGGACCGGTCATCATCAGCGGCGCGGACGCCTCGTGCATCGAGTGGATGTCGAGCAGCAGATCGACCGTGTCGATGAACGGACGCATCGCACGGGCACGCGCGAGCTCGCGGCTCTGACGCGCTCCGTCGAGCGTCGATGGCGTCCAGACGCGGTTCATGTCTTCGTCGAGGAAACGGGTAGCGTCGGCATTCTCCGCGCTGAATAGCGCGTACGCACCGATATTGCCGAAGCCCAGCGACAGACGGCCCGCCGTGGGACGCACACCGGCGGCAAGCAACGTATCGACCGCGATGGCGCCGCTCACTTCGTTGCCGTGCGTGAGCGCGAGAATCATCACGTGCTTGCCGGGCTTGCCGCTGTCGAACGAATGTAGGTAGTCGATGCCAGTGTTGCCTTCGCGCCAGCGGGTGATGTCGGGGAACGAGACTTCGATGGGGTATGCCGGCAGGGCGGCGCGGATCGCTTCAAGCGTGGTCATGAAAATGCTCCACAGAGGATGTCGCGAACGACGACGTCTCGGCAGGGAATGGCGAACGACGTCGTTGCGGCGGGATTCAGTTCATCGGACGATGGCGCCGGTGCGGGAAGTGCATTGCATGCCGATCGTCCGGGGCGTCGATCAAACCTTGGATACGCGGGGCGAGCCGTGCGTCATGCCGGCGATCTTGCCGGCGCGCACCCGGCGGCCGAGCGATATCACTGCGGTAACGCTGAGTACGGCGGTCGCCATCACGTAGAAGCTCGGCGCGAGCTTGTTGTGCGTGGCATCGATGAGCCAGGTCACGATGAGCGGTGCAAACCCGCCGAACAGCGTCACCGAGAAGTTATACGACAGCGCCAACCCCGTGCCGCGCGTGCTCGTCGGGAAGATGTCCGCCAGCAGGGCGGGCAGCGGCGCGAGACTCACGGCGATGAGCAGACCGACGAGCGCCTGAACCATGAGCAGCGTCTGGAACGTCGGATATTTGTTGAGCAACACGAACAAGGGGTACGTCGTGACGCCCACGAGAATGAGTGCCCAGAGCATTACGCGAATGCGACCGAAGCGATCGGAAAGGTGGCCCACGACCGGGGCGGCGATCATCAGCATCACGCCGGTGACGACCGCGCCGATGAACGATGACGTCGCCGGAATATGCAGTTGCTTGACGGCATACGTCGGCATGTAAAGCTTGTGGACATAGTTGAACGCTGTGGCCGCCGCGACAACCCCCGCGCCGAGCAACATATTGGCGCGATCACGACCGAAGACCTCGCGCAGCGGCGACGTTTCGCGCTGCTTTTGACCGAGCTTCTTGAAGTCGGCCGTCTCGTCGATATTGCGGCGAATGTAAAGACCGACCGGGCCGATGAGCAAGCCCACGGCGAAAGCGATACGCCATCCCCATGCGCTCAGTTGATCGGCGGTGAGCAGCAGGCTCAGCAGCGCAGACACCCCGGCGGCGAGCACGGTGGCGAGACCCTGCGTCGACATCTGCCAGCTCGCGAAGAAGCCACGGCGTTTCGCGTCGGCATGTTCGACCATGAAGGCCGTGGCGGCGCCGAACTCGCCGCCCGTCGAGAAGCCTTGCAACATGCGGGCGACGATGATCAGGAGCGGCGAGAAAATGCCGATCTGCGCATACGTCGGGGCGAATGCGATCATGGCGGTGCCGAGCATCATCAAGGCGATGGATACCGTGAGCGACGCCTTGCGGCCGGCACGGTCAGCGTAGCTGCCCAGAACGATCGAGCCCAGGGGACGCGTCACGAAGGAGATGCCGAAGGTGCCGACGGAGAGCAGCAACGACGTCGTCGGGTCGTGCGAGGGGAAGAACAACTGCCCGATCACGATGGCGAAGTAGCCATAGATCAGCAGATCGTAAAACTCAAGTGCATTACCGATGCTCGCGGCGCAAATTTCGCGCCACGGGTTGTGGGGTTTGGCGTTGTGGGTCATGCCCGGCTCCTCTGGATCGCTGGCGTTGGGGATAAGTGTGAGATGACCCCGGGGCGCCACGAAGGCGCGCAGGAGCCATCAGCCAGTCTCAGGAAGCGGAGTGTAGGCGGCAGAAAAAGAGGCTTCGTGCCGATTCGGCACGCACGGGTGCTGATTGAGAAGTCGGCGCGTGCATCACTGAAGAAACTGGACGATGGCCGCCACCGTCGCCTTCGGCTGCTCCTCCATCAGCCAGTGGCCAGCCCCCGGGATCACCACCCCCTGCACATTGGCGGCGGCCCCACGCGCCACGGTTTCCATCATGGTGCCGAACGATTTTTCGCCGCCGATAGCGAGCACCGGCATCGGCAACGGGCCTTTGGCGAGGAAGGCTTTGTTATCGATTGCGTCCTGGTCGAAAGCGTGGAACTGCTCGAAGCCGGAATGCATGGCACCGGGCAAGGCGTAGAACTTGGCGTAGTGCCGGCGCGATGCCTCGTCGAAGTTTTTCGGATTCGCCGAGAAATCGTTCCAGAAGCGATCCAGGTAAATGCGCTCGCGGCCTTTCACCAGCCGTTCCATGTCCGGCCCACCAAATCGGAAGTGCCACAGCAGCGGGCTCTTCAGGATTTCCTCCCACGGGCCGACGCCGGGTATCGGGGCATCCATCAACACGAGTTTGGACACGCGCTCGGGCTGCTCGGCCGCGAACGCGTAAGCGACCATGTTGCCGATGTCATGGGCGACCACGTCGACCTTGCCAATCTGGAGCGTGTCCAAAACACCGGCGATATCGCGCGCTTCGTTCTTCTTGTCATAGCCGGTCGCGGGGTGGTCGGAAAGCCCCATGCCCCGCAGATCCGGCACGACCACCGTGTGAGTGGCGGCCAGCTTCGCGGCGAGCGGCGCCCACATGTCGCCGGTCTCACCGTAGCCATGCAGCAACACCACGGCAGGCCCATGGCCGCCGACGCGAACGTAAATCTTTGCGCCGTTGGTCGTAATGGTCCGCGTCTTGAAACTCGCCGGAAATGGCACGACTGCGGAGAAGGCGGGGACGACGGGCAAGACGTACAGCGAGGCAAGCAACAACAGAAAAGAGAGCATCTTTCGCATTTCTAACCTCCGAGGGTTGAGAAAACCGATCGATGACGCCACCGTTGTCGCCATCGATCGCTACCGCGAACCACGTGCTTCGTTACCGCGTCGTACCCGTGCTGGTTGCTTCCATGAAAGAATCGGCGCTGATGCGAACACCCTCTGTACCCATGACGCGCTACGCCCCGGAACGTTCATGGGCTGTCGTGTCGCGCCGAACCGACGACCCCGCCCGCGCGTCCGCAACGTTCACCCCTGAGCCTTTCCCGCCTTCTGAAACGCGTCGACCAACTTGTCGACAATGCTGTTCAGTTGCCCGCGCTCGTCGGCACTGAGCATCGACAGCATTTCCGTCTCCATCGACTGCCCAAGCTCGTCGCTGGACACGCGCAGGCGCTTGCCGGCCGCCGTCGGCCACAGTTGAAAGTGACGCGCGTCGTCGGGATGGATCGAGCGCCGAACCAGCTTGCGTTGAATCAAGTCCGCGATCAGCTTCGAGAGCAACGTCTTCTCGACGAGCGTCTGCGCATTGAGCGCGCTCGCGGTAATCCCGGGGGCGTCGCAGATCACGCGCAGCACGCGCAATGAACGCACATCGAGCCCGAACGCGGGACGATACTCGGCGTTGGCACGGCTGATCATCTCGCTTTTGATCAGGTCCAGCTTGAACGTCAAATAATAGGCCACGCCACCGGCCGTGCCGCCTTCGGCTATGTCGTCTTTGCCACGGCCCCCCGGTCCTTCGTCATGTCCCGCCGGTGACGTTCCTGCTCGCATGTGCTGCCGCCCTGTCTGAAGTCTGCATCCCATCGAAGCGCGTTGCGCCGGCCTACCCTCGCCCGCAGCCGCTTCGCCACGGACGATGATAGCTCAGCCGGATCGATGGTCGACAACATCCGGGTAATTCATTAGTTGAAATATTCAACTAATGAATTACCCTTCGACCAGAAGCATTCGTTCGGGCAGTCCCTGGACGGTCCCCACACTCCCCCGTGAAAAAGAGGTTGGCGCAATGCAGATGGATGGCGAATTGAGCGGTCTTGGAGAACAGATGCGCACGTGGCGCAGGGACATCCACCAGCATCCGGAGTTGGGCTTTCACGAGCATCGCACGGCCGGTCTGGTGGCAAGGCTGCTCGCCGACTGGGCAATCGACATCGAGACCGGTATCGCCGGCACTGGCGTGGTCGGCACGATCCACGGCACGCGGGGCGAGGGACCGTCGATCGGTCTGCGCGCCGACATGGACGCGCTGCCGATGAGCGAAAAGGGCACGTCCGCGCACCGCTCGACGCACGACAATGTGTTCCACGGCTGTGGCCACGACGGCCACACAGCCATCCTGCTCGGCGTCGCCAGGCACTTGTCCCTGAATCGCGATTTCCGGGGCACCATCCATCTGATCTTTCAGCCGGCCGAGGAAACGCTACGCGGCGGCTCGGCCATGATCGACGACGGCCTGTTCGAGCGATTCCATTGCGACGAAATCTACGCGCTGCACAACAACAACGCTCTGCCGGCCGGCAAGGTCGGCGTGCGCAGCGGTGCCATTCTGTCGGCATGCGACCTGTTCCGCATCACCATCAAGGGCATCGGCAGTCACGCGGCGATGCCGCACAAATCGATCGATCCGTTGATCGTCGGGACCACCCTGGTGCAGTCGATACAGAGCATCGCGAGTCGCAACATCGACCCGCTCGACACCGCTGTGGTGAGTGTGTGCAAGTTCCTGTCGGGCACGGCGATCAACGTCATCCCCGACACCGCGGTGCTCGAAGGCACCGTGCGCACGCTGTCAGTCAAGGCACAGGACATCACGCTCGCACGACTGCGCACGATTTGCGAAGGCGCGGCGACGATGTATGGCTGTGAAGTCAGCTTCGAGCATCTGCAAACGTCGCCGCCGACCGTCAACACCCCCACCGAAACCGAACATGTGCGGCGCGCGGCGGAGCGCGTTCTCGGTGTGGACAACGTGATCGTCGACGTCGCCCCGCTGATGGCCTCGGAAGACTTCGCGTTCATGTTGCAGCAGCGCCCGGGCTCGTACTTCTTCCTCGGTCACGACGGACTCACCTGTCACCACCCCGAATTCGATTTCGACGACGACACCGCCCCCACCGGCGTGGCCGTGTTCCTCGAAATCGTCCGGCAACGGCTTGGCTAAGCCGGCCTCACTTCCAACAATCGATCAGAGGGGAACCGCAATGAACGAAAACCCGACACCGTCGCCGGCGATGGTGCGCAAAGTCGTCATCGCCTCGGTACTCGGCAATGCCTTCGAATGGTTCGACTTCGCGATCTACGGTCTGTTCGCCGTAATGATCGCGAAGCTTTTTTTCCCGAGCGGCAACGAGTTCGCGTCGATGCTGCTCACACTTGCGACGTTTGGCGTCGGCTTCGCGGTACGGCCGCTCGGCGGCGTACTGCTCGGCCTCTATGGCGACCGGGTCGGCCGCAAGAAAGCGCTGTCGCTGACGATCGTGCTGATGGCGGTCGGCACCGGCATGATCGGCATCTTGCCGACGCATGAGGCTATCGGCATTGCGGCGCCGATCCTGATGGTGCTTGCGCGGCTGATCCAGGGCTTCTCGGTCGGCGGCGAGTTCAGTGGCGCGACCACGATGCTGGTGGAGTTCGCCCCCGCGAATCGCCGCGGCTTTTTCGGCAGCTTCCAGATGTGCTCGCAGGCGCTGGCGTTCTCTCTCGGTGCCTTGGTGGCCTATCTACTGACAGTCAATCTCGCGCCGCACGATCTCGAGTCGTGGGGCTGGCGCCTGCCGTTCCTGCTCGGCATTCTGATCGGGCCGGTCGGCTGGCTGATCCGCTCGAACGTCGACGAATCGCCGGAATTTCTCAATTACGCGAACGATGTGAAACGCGGCAAGATTCAGCGCGTGAACACGCCGCTGCGCACCGTGTTCCGCGACTATCCGCGCGCGGTGTTCGGCACGCTCGGCATCTCGGTGGTCGGCACCGTGTCGGCCTACGTGTTCGTGTTCTTCCTGCCGATCTTCGCGAAGAAGCAACTGGGCATGTCGGCCGCCGACGTCAACCTGAGCACGTTCATCGCCACCCTGGTCATCCTCGTGTTCTGCCCGCTTGCCGGCTATTTGTCGGATCGCTACGGCCGCAAGGCGGTCCTGCTGCCGGCGATCATCGCGTATGGCGTGGCGTCGTACGTGCTGTTCAAGCACTTCGTCACCCTGCCGAGCCTGGGCTCGCTGCTGGCGGTGCAGATCGGCGTGTCGTTCTTCATGAGCTTCTTCTGGGGCCCGACGCCGATCGTGCTGACCGAGGTGTTTCCAGTCAGCGTGCGCTCGACCGGCGCCGCCGTCACCTACAACCTCGCGGTGCTGGTATTCGGCGGCCTCGCGCCGTTCCTGAATACGTGGCTCGTGCATGTGACCGGCAGCAATCTCGCGCCGATCTACTACGTCCTGACGAGCGTGGTCATCGGGCTGGCCGGTGTGTTGGTGTTGCCGTCGGCCGAGCGGCGCGCCTCAGCGGCGCTTGCGACCTGAGCCGCTTACAAAGCACGCGCGAACAGGGCGGTCGGCGGCGTCGTGCCTCCGCCCTGCGCTAACCATCGCCAAGCATGCCGAATTCAATCGGGAAGCGCGTATAGAAAACGTGGACGCGTTGCGCACGAATCACGTCGAGCAGGCGTTCGGCTTCCTCATCGGTGATGGCCAACACGACCTCGACCGGTTGTTCGGCGAGCTCAAAGAATCGGGCGGCATGACGCTTTCCGACATGATCGATACCTTCCGTGCCCACGAACAGGGTGGCCCCGCGAATCCCCAGCTGCCGCACTTCGCTCATGATCCAGTCGGCGACCGGTTGATGGCCGTGACGGTGATTCTGCTGTGTGTAGAAGGTGAGCTGACATCCACGCATGACGACCTCCCCAGGCGCGGCGTGCGCCACGTTCGCGCGCCCCTGACTGGCATACCCTCGCCCGTTGATTTAAATCTAGCACATCGCGCTTCACCGGGAACGCGACTCGTTCAATGCGCCGCCCAACCGCCGGTCCGCTGCGTCGGCAACCGCCGTCACGATCTCGGGACAAACCCCGAGCCGCGTCGTTGCCCCCCACGCAAGCGTCAGGTCCGACGGGCTTGGGCAGGCAGTTCCGCTCTGACGACGATCAACCTCAGTGCAAATTGGGGTAGCGGGACGCAAATGACTGACTACACTTCCTAAATGCGTACGACGCGAAAAGGCCACGAAAGACGGTTCGTAATACGAAGGTCGTTGTACGTGAGACAAATTGGGGCTGGCGACGTAGCGTTTCCATTCCTTCACGGGAGGCATGTCCATGACGTGCCTAGGCAAATGGATGATCGGCGCGTGTGTCGTCACGCTAAGCGGCGTGGCGATCGCAGAGGGCGCCAACTCGGGCTCATCCGAACAGATGATGCTGGCCAACGTTGGCCCCGGGCCACTCCCCATACACGTGCCGCAACCGCCTCCACCGGTCGCCGTCGCTGCCGTTCCGGCCGTTCGCGTCACCCTGTATCCGTTTGGTCGCGAGGGTCCGGAGCCGACCGGGCAGGCCGACGACAGCGCATTCCTTTACACGCGCATCGAATCGATCAACAGCGCCCTGCCGACGGCGGGCAACGGACATGTGGACTGGATCGACACCTCGACCTCGGAACCGGCCGCGCGGCCGACTCACAGCTACCTGAAGATCGGACCTTCCACGG
The DNA here is from genome assembly GCF_000282835.1 of Pandoraea sp. B-6. NCBI lineage: Bacteria > Pseudomonadati > Pseudomonadota > Betaproteobacteria > Burkholderiales > Burkholderiaceae > Pandoraea > Pandoraea sp. B-6. The sequence goes on from NZ_KB290502.1 coordinate 22,443, forward strand.
CGCCGCAGTTGTCCCTCGTGCAGTGGGCCAACACCGACGATAAGCTGGGCTCCGACCCGAAGCGCGGATTGTCGCTCAAGACGGAGGAATGGACGTTTTCGGCAAGTGCCCGTGTGCCGCTGCTGCGCTCGCACGACTTGGGTGCGACGATTTACGTCAAACGCCGCTTCTGAGTGGGCCGCTGAGTGGGCTTCTGAGTGG